>NZ_PQMX01000006.1:0-165467 GCF_004368385.1 Burkholderia sp. B10
GGATATGTAACGGGCAAGCGGGACGCTCGCGCCGGCGGCGTCGACGCGAAGCGCGGCGGGCGGTCGCGCTGCATGCGGCGTGACGGGCGGCGGCTAATGCAATCCGTGCCGCCAGCGCCGCTCGTGCCACCCGTGCCGCTCGTGCCACCCGTGCCGCTCGTGCGATCCACGGCGCGGGGCCGCCAATGAATGCGGCCAGTGCGACTCGTGCCCCGCGACCACCCGCATCCGCCCTCAGCCCACACGCCCCGTCCGACACCGCACGCGAGCACGTACGCCGCGATCAGCGCGGGCTGGTCCAGCCCTTGTAGCCTTTCACGTTGTCGCGCGTGACGAGCGTCGGCTCGATCAGGATCATCGGGTTGGCCGGCTTCTGACCGTTCATGATGCCGTAGCCGACGTTCACCGCCTGTTGCGCCATCGCCCACGGGTCCTGGCTCGACGACGCCTGCACGAGCGTGTTCGACTTCAGTGCGACCTCGATGTCGGGCGCGCCGTCGACCGACGTGATCACGATGTTCGGGCGGTTCAGTTGCTTCGCCGCGAGATCGCTGCCGATCGCCTGCGGATCGTTGATCGTGAACACGCCGTCGAGCTTCGGAAAGCGCGTCAGGTAGCCTTGCATCGCGTTCATCCCGCCTTCGCGCGAGCCCTTGCCGTCCTGGTCGCTCGACAGCAGCTTGATGCCCGGGTTCTTCGCGAGCACGGCCTTGCAGCCGTTCACGCGGTCGATCACGGCCGACACCTGCGGGCCGTTCTCGATGATCACGTTGCCCTTGCCGTTGAGCTTCTTCGCGAGGTAGTCGCACGCGAGTTCGCCGGCCTTCACGTTGTTGGTCTGCACGGTCGCGTTCGCGCCGGCGGCCGCGACGTCGACGGCGACCACCGTGATGCCGGCTGCCTGCGCCTTCTTCACCGCCGGCTCGATCGCCTTCGGATCGGTCGCGTTCAGTAGGATCATGTCGACGTGCGCGGAGATGAAGTTGTCGATCTGCGTGAACTGCTTGTTCAGATCGTAGTCGGCCGACACCGCGGTGACTTTCGCGTTCGGATTGATCTGCTTCGCGCGCGCTTCGGCGCCCTTGACGATCGTGACGAAGTACGGGTTGCCGAGCGATCCGACCGTGACGCCGATCGATTTCAGCGGCTTGTCGGCCGCGTGGGCGGCGGCGGTGCCGAATGCGAGCGCGCAGGCGACGGCGGTCAGGGCGGCTTGGTGCTTGAACATGTCGTTGTGTCTCCGAAGGTCCGTTGGCGGTCGGGCGCAGGAGGACCTGCCTGCGCCCCGATGGTTGAACGGGAAGGGCGGCTCAGGTGCGGGCCGAGTCGCGCTGGCGATAGCGGTCGAGCGCGACGGCGCCGATGATCACGAGCCCCTTGATGATGTACTGCCAGATGTCCGATACGCCCAGCAGCACGAGGCCGTTGGTCAGCACCGCGATGATCAGCGCGCCGATCAGCGTGCCGACGATCGAACCGACGCCGCCGACGAAGCTCGTGCCGCCGAGGATCACCGCGGCGATCGCGTCGAGCTCGTACGACTGGCCGAGCTGCAGGCCGTTGGCCGCGTAGAGCCGGGCGGCCGACATCACCGCGCCGAGCCCGGCGAGCAGCCCCGACGCCGCATAGACGAACAGCTGGATCGCGCGCACGTTGATGCCCGACAGCCGCGCGGCTTCCGGGTTGCCGCCGACCGAGTAGATCCGCATCCCGAGCACGGTGCGGCGCAGGATGAACCACGACAGAGCGATCACCGCGCAGGCGATCACGACGAGCCAGGGCACGCCGAGTACCGTGCCGTTGCCGATGAACGCGAACGGCAGTTGCGGGTTGAAGATGGTCGTGTCGTTGCCGATCAGGCGCGCGACGCCGCGCACGGCCGTCATCGCGCCGAGCGTGACGATGAACGGCGGCAGGCGCAGGAACGAGATCAGGCCGCCGTTGATCGCGCCGAACGCGAGGCCGACGGCGAGCGCGATCGGCACGCCGAGCCAGCCCCAGCCGGGGATCGTCGACGCGAGCAGCGCGGCGACCGCCGACGCGGCGAGCACCGAGCCGACCGACAGGTCGATGCCGCCCGTCAGGATCACGAACGTCATGCCGGCGGCCAGCACGATGTTGATCGACGCCTGCTGCGTGACGATCGACAGGTTCTGCAGCGTGAAGAAGCCGTCGGTCAGGAAGCCGAAGCCGATGCACAGCACCAGCAGCACGGGCAGCATCCCTGCCGTGCGCAGCAGCGACTGCATGCGTGCGCGATGATCGGCGCCGCGCAACAGCGGCGTGCGGGTGGCGACCGGTTGGGCCGCCGCGGAAGCGAGGTTCCGTTGCTTGGGCTGGTTGATCATGTCGGTACCTTGGATGAAGGAGTGAGTGAGGGCCGCGGTCAGTGCGCGTCGGCGAGTTCGGCCTGCGAGCCGGTCGCGAGCGCGATGATCGCTTCCTGCGTGATCGGCGTGTGCGTGTGGCCGCCGAGTTCGCCGGCGATTTCGCCTTCGCGCATCACGAGCACGCGGTCGGCGACGCCGATGATCTCCGGCAGCTCGCTCGAGATCACGATCACGCCGACGCCCGCGCGGGCCAGTTCGTTGATGATCCGGTAGATCTCGGACTTGGCGCCGATGTCGACGCCGCGCGTCGGTTCGTCGAGGATCAGCACGCGCGGCTTGGTCTCGAGCAGCCGCGACAGCAGTACCTTCTGCTGATTGCCGCCCGACAGCGCGCCGACGTTCACGTTCGCGTGCGGCACGCGGATCGACAGCGATGCGATCGCGTCGCGCGCGCGCTCGGCGCCGCGCGCGAGATCGAGCGTGCCGAGCCGCGCGTCGCGGTTGCACACCGAGATGTTGATGTTGTCGCGCACGCTCATGTCGAGGAACAGGCCCTGGCGCTTGCGGTCTTCGGTCAGATAGACGAGGCCGGCGTCGATCGCATCGCGCGGCGAATGTGCGCCGAACGTGCGCTCGCCGAGCTTCACCTCGCCGCGCGTGCGCGGCTCCGCGCCGAAGATCAGCCGCGCGAGTTCGGTGCGGCCCGCGCCGACCAGCCCGGCGATGCCGAGCACTTCGCCCGCGTGCAGGTCGAGGCTGCAGCCGCGCACGCGCTCGTCGTCGGCGATGTCGCGCACCGACAGCAGCAGGTGGCCGGGGTCGTACGGCGCGTGTTCCTTCTTGTAGAAGCCGGAGATGTCGCGGCCCACCATCATCGCGACGAGCCGGTCGGCCGACAGCGCCGCGCGCTCGAGCGTGCCGACGTAGGTGCCGTCGCGCAGCACCGACACGCGGTCGGACAGCTCGTAGATCTCGGCCATTCGGTGGCTGATGTAGATGATCGCGAGGCCTTCCTCGCGCAGCTGGCGGATCAGGCCGAACAGATGTTCCGTTTCGCGCGACGACAGCGGCGTCGTCGGTTCGTCCATCACCAGAATGCGTGCGCGGGTATGCACGGCGCGCGCGATCTCGACGAGCTGCTGCTCGGCGATCGACAGCGTGCCGACCAGCGTGTCCGGCCCGAACGGCGCGCCGAGGCGCGCCAGCACGTCCTGGCAGCCGCGCGCCATCGCCGCGCGGTCGATGGTGCCCCAGCGCCGGTTGCCGCGGCGCAGCTCGCGCCCGACGTAGATGTTCTCCGCGACGGTGAGGTTCGGCGCGAGGCACAGCTCCTGATAGATCACCGCGACGCCGGCATCGCGCGCGGCGAGCGGGCCGTCGACGTCGATGCGCTGGCCGTCGATCAGGATTTCGCCGCCGGCGTCGGCACGATACGCGCCCGACAGGATTTTCATCAGCGTCGACTTGCCCGCGCCGTTCTCGCCCATCAGCGAGTGGATCTCGCCCGGATAGACGGTCAGGCTGACATTGTCGAGCGCGCGCACGGCCGGGAACGTCTTGCTGATTCCGCGCATTTCGAGCAGCGGCCGCGGCGACTCAGATCGCGACATGGTTGACCTCCTGCGATTCGATGCGGGCGCCCCTGAGGATGCCGGCCCGCGGGGAGAAGTTGAAGTACATCGGCAGCGTCGCGGCGCCGATCGCGCCGGCGTCGGCGCCGAACGTGCCGCGCACGAGCGTCGGCGTGCCGCGCGCTTCCGGAGCGGTGGCGACGAGCGCAGCGCGCAGGCGGCTGGTCAACGCGTCGAGCAGGCCCGCGTCGGTATCGGCGTCGAGCACGACCACCGGCGCATCGACGACGCACAGCACCGCACGCAGTGCCGGTGCGAGCGCATCGACGCAGTCGTCGATCCATTCGGTCACCGCCGGCAGGCCACGGGCGATGCACGCCTCGAGGTCGGCGCGGCTTTCGACCGTCTCGCCGTGATGGCGCAGATGGCGCACCAGCGCATGCAGCGACGCGCGCGCGAGCAGGATGTCCCACGGCCCGCGTGGCGGCGGCGCGGAGGCGAGCCGGCTCGGCAGCACGGGGATCACGGCGATGTCGCCGGCATTGCCCGTCACGCCGCGCAGGCAGTCGCCGTCGATCGCGATGCCGCCGCCGATCGCCGGGCCGATGAACAGATAGACGAAGTCGTCGCACTGGCGGCCGTACCCGTAGAACAGTTCGGCGATGGCGGCCGCGTTGCCGTCGTTCTCGCCGAACACGGGCAGCGACACCGTGCGCCCGAGGTCGCTGGCGAAGTCGACGTCTTCCCACGCGCGGAACGTGTCGGGCGCCAGGCCGAGCTCGCGCATCCACGCGCCGAGGTTGTACGGCTGGGCGACGCCGATGCCCGCGAGCCGCGCGCGTTCGTGCGCGGGCAGCAGAGCCTGCATCGCGTCGATGTCGTGGCGCACGATCTCGATGACTTCGGCGGGCGGCGGCAGCAGGGTGTCGTGCGAACGGCGGCCGAGTACGTCGCCGGCGAAATTGACGAGCGCCGTCTCGATGCGCATGCGGTCGAGATGGACGCCGATGCCGAACGCGCCGCGCGGATCGAGACGGATCAGCGACGCCGGCTGGCCGCGCTGGCCTTCGGTGCGCCCGGCGAATTCGATCAGCTTCGCATCGGCGAGCGACGCGATGATGCTGCCGACGGCCGTGCCGGTCATGTTCGCGAGTCGGGCGAGATCGGCTTTCGACGCGCTGCCCGCGCGGCGCAGCGTCTTCAGCAACAGGCGCTCGTTGTAACGGCGCACGTTGGCCGAGTTGCTGCCCTGACCGATGTGCGGGCTTCTCATCGCGTCTCCTTCCATGTCGCACCGGTGTCGGCGCATTAAATAAATCATGTTGATTTATTTAACCGCGTGGACGGCGTCATGTCAGCCTAGGGAAATCCCGGTTTTTCTTGGTGACGAGAGTGGGGGCATGCGGGAGAGGGCGGTTGCCGGCGCGTTACCGCGCGGATGCGACGCATGCCGGGCGGCTGGTCGCGTCGTGTCGGCGCGATCGGGAATCGTGGTTCAGGGAGCAGAAATGAAAAAAGGCCGGCTAAAAGCCGACCTTTTCGAAAACAGATGGTGCCCAGGAGAGGACTCGAACCTCCACGATGTTGCCACCGCTAGGACCTGAACCTAGTGCGTCTACCAATTCCGCCACCTGGGCACGTTTCGCTTGCTGCGATACGAAGACCGCTATTCTAGCGTGTCTGAGAGATCTGTCAACAGAATTTGAGGTCGCGAACGATAATATTTTTCGGATGAAATTTCACGGCGGTGCAGGGTGAAGTTGCCGCGCATCACGCCGCTGGATGAATCGCGCCGCATGCGCGTGGCTTCCCCCAGCCCGTGCACTTGGCGAGCCCATCGAATCGCGCGCGGAAAATAAAAAAGGCCGGCTAGAAGCCGACCTTTTCGAAAACAGATGGTGCCCAGGAGAGGACTCGAACCTCCACGATGTTGCCACCGCTAGGACCTGAACCTAGTGCGTCTACCAATTCCGCCACCTGGGCACGTTTCGCTTGCTGCGATGCGAAGACCGCTATTCTAGCGTGTCTGGGAGATCTGTCAACAGAATTTGAGGCTGCGAACGATAATATTTTCCGGATGCGATTTCACGATGGTGCAGGGTGAGGTTGCCGCGCATCACGCCGCTGAACGAGTGCACCTGGCGATCTCATCGAACCGCGCGCGGAAAATAAAAAAGGCCGGCTAGAAGCCGACCTTTTCGAAAACAGATGGTGCCCAGGAGAGGACTCGAACCTCCACGATGTTGCCACCGCTAGGACCTGAACCTAGTGCGTCTACCAATTCCGCCACCTGGGCACGTTTTGCAGTAGCTGCTTGCTGCAAAGAAGCGAAATTATAGCGCCCCAATTATTCGTGTCAACACTTTTTTGCGATGCACCGTGAACGGCGCGCGGCGGCGCATGCATGCGGCATTCGGGTCATTTCGCGACACGGGCGGGTGATAGAATGACTCGCCGCCGTCACTATAGAACTGTCTGACGGACACTTCTATGTTGATGCCGTGCACCATCAGTCAACGCAACGAGAACAACCATCGACAAGCCCTTGAGCAAATACCCGTACCCCATTCCGAGCCGTGAAGAAATTCTGGGCGTGCTGCGCACGAGCGACGCGCCGCTGGCCGCCAACGACATCGCCGAGGCGCTGTCGATCAAGCGCCAGGAGCGCGAGGGGTTCTTCCGGCGTGTCGCCGCGATGGAACGCGACGGCCAGATCCGCCTCGACAAGCGCGGGCACTATCAGCTCACCCACCCATCGAACTTCGTCGCCGGCCGCGTGCAGGGGCATCGCGACGGCTACGGCTTCGTGATCCGTGACGACGGTCAGGACGACCTGTTCCTGCCCAACGGCGAAATGCAGAAGGTGATGCACAACGATCGCGTGCTCGCGCGCATCGTCGGCTACGATCGCCGTGGCCGCCCGGAAGGTCACGTCGTCGAAGTGACCGAGCGCGCGAACAAGCGCGTGATCGGCCGGCTGCTCAACGAGAACGGCGCGCTGATCGTCGCACCGGAAGACAAGCGCATCGGTCACGACATCCTGATCACGCAGAACGTGAAGAAGGCGAAGGTCGGGCAGGTGGTCGTCGTCGAGCTGACCGACTTCCCGAGCCGCCATTCGCAGCCGCTCGGCCGCGTCGTCGAAGTGCTCGGCGACATCGACGATCCGGGGATGGAAATCGAGATCGCGGTGCGCAAGTACGGCGTGCCGCACGAATTCAGCCAGCCGGCGCTCGACGAAGCCGCCGCGCTGCCCGACAAGGTACGGCCGGCCGATCTGCGCTTCCGCGTCGATTTGCGCGACGTGCCGCTCGTGACGATCGACGGCGAGGACGCGCGCGACTTCGACGATGCCGTCTACTGCGAGCCCACCAAGGTCGGCCGCGGCGACGGCTTCCGGCTGATCGTCGCGATTGCCGACGTTTCGCACTACGTGCAGCCCGGCAACGGCCTCGACGCCGACGCGCTGGAGCGCAGCACGTCGGTGTACTTCCCGCGCCGCGTGATTCCGATGCTGCCGGAGAAGCTGTCGAACGGCCTGTGCTCGCTGAATCCGCAGGTCGACCGCTGCGTGCTCGCGTGCGACATGGTGATCACCGCGCGCGGCGAGATCAAGGCGTACCAGTTCTATCCGGCCGTCATCCACTCGGCCGCGCGGCTCACGTACACCGAAGTCGCTGCCGTGCTGTCGAACACGAAGGGGCCGGAAGCCGCGCGCCGCGCGGATCTCCTGCCGCACCTGCAGGATCTGTACGGCGTGTACAAGGCGCTGTTCGCCGCGCGTCAGAAGCGCGGCGCGATCGACTTCGACACGACCGAGACGTACATCGTCTGCAATTCGCAGGGCAAGATCGAGCAGATCGTGCCGCGCCAGCGCAACGACGCGCACAAACTGATCGAGGAATGCATGCTGGCCGCGAACGTCTGCGCGGCCGATTTCCTGAAGCGCAACAAGCATGCGGGCCTGTACCGCGTCCATGCGGGCCCGACGCCCGAGAAGCTCGAGAACCTGCGCGCGTTCCTGCGCGGCATGGGCCTGACGCTCGGCGGCGGCGAGAAGCCGCACGCGAGCGACTATGCGGCGCTGATGGCGCAGATCCGCGACCGGCCCGACGCGCAGATGCTGCAGCCGATGCTGCTGCGCTCGATGCAGCAGGCCGTGTACAGCCCGGACAACATCGGCCACTTCGGTCTCGCCTATGAGGCGTACGCGCACTTCACGAGCCCGATTCGCCGCTATCCCGATCTGCTCACGCACCGCGCGATCTACGCGATCCTGTCGGGCAAGAAGTACACGCCGAAGGCGCCGGAAGGCTTCGAGCTGAACACCGCGCTGTCGCCCCGCGCGCGCGCAATGCAGCAGGCCGACGACGAAACGCGCGGCCGCTCGCGCCCGAACACGGCGATCTGGGAAGAGCTCGGCCTGCACTGCTCGGCGAACGAGCGACGCGCCGACGAAGCATCGCGCGACGTCGAAGCGTGGCTCAAGTGCTACTTCATGCGCGACAAGCTCGGCGAGGAGTACGGCGGGATGGTGAACGGCGTCACGTCGTTCGGCATCTTCGTGCAGCTCGACACGCTGTTCATCGAAGGGCTCGTGCACGTCACGGAGCTCGGCTCGGACTATTTCCAGTACGACGAGATCAAGAACGAACTGCGCGGCGAGCGCACGGGCATCCGCTATCGCTTGTCGGATCGCGTGCGCGTGCAGGTGAGCCGCGTCGATCTCGACGCGCGCAAGATCGACTTCCGCCTCGTGCGCGACACGCCGGTGAAGGCGCCGCGTCCGGCGCCGCAGGCGCCCGCTGCGGGCGGCAATGGCAACGCCAATGCCAACGGCAGCGATCGCGGCGGCCCGCGCTTGCGCATGCTGCCGGCCGCGGACGAAGCCGCGCCGCGCCGCAAGCAGGCGGCGAGCGCGCCGACTGCCGCGGTGAAGGAGGCACGTGCC
Organism: Burkholderia sp. B10; assembly: GCF_004368385.1. NCBI lineage: Bacteria > Pseudomonadati > Pseudomonadota > Betaproteobacteria > Burkholderiales > Burkholderiaceae > Burkholderia > Burkholderia sp. B10. The sequence continues at coordinate 8,853 of NZ_PQMX01000006.1, forward strand.
GCGCGCGCCGCAAAGAAGAAGGGCGGTGCGGCGGCGAAGACGCCCGCCAAGAAGGCGCACCCACGCAAGAAGTATTGAGCGTACGGGGCGGCGCCGGCGCCGCCCTCGCCGTATCGACAGACGCCGCGTTGCACCGGCCGCCGGCCGGCCACGCGGCGCTTTCCTTTTCCATGGTCGCGGCCGCGCGCGTTGCGCGGCCGCACGTTTGATCGAAGGTTGTTCCAGTCATGTCACGTCTGAAGGTTCTTTACGGTTTCCATGCGGTGACCGCACGTATGCGGCACGATGCGTCGACGGTTGCGGAGGTGTTGTACGACCAGACGCGCCGCGATCGCCGCATGCAGGAGTTCCTGCACGCCGCGAAGGAAGCGGGCGTGCGGCTGATCGCGGCCGACGAAACGCGTCTGTGGGGGCTCGCGCATACCGAGCGCCATCAAGGCGTCGTCGCGCGCGTCGAGGACGTTCCGCTCGCGCAGAACCTGTCCGAGCTGCTCGACGGCATCCAGGGCCCGGCGCTGCTGCTGGTGCTCGACGGCGTCACCGATCCGCACAACCTCGGCGCGTGCCTGCGCGTCGCCGACGCGGCGGGCGCCCATGCGGTGATCGCGCCGCGTGACCGCGCCGTCGGCCTGAACGCGACGGCCGCGAAGGTCGCGAGCGGCGCGGCCGACACCGTGCCGTACATCACCGTCACCAACCTCGCCCGCGCGCTGCGCGAGCTGAAGGACGCGGGCGTGTGGATCATCGGCACCGCCGACGAAGCGTCGGGCACGCTGTACGACACGAAGCTCGACGGCCCCGTGGCGATCGTGATGGGCGCGGAAGGCGAAGGCATGCGCCGGCTCACGCGCGACACGTGCGACGACGTGATGAGCATCCCGATGGCCGGCAGCGTCGAAAGCCTGAACGTGTCGGTCGCGAGCGGCGTATGCCTGTACGAAGCGGTACGGCAGCGGCGCGTGAAGGGCTGACGCGCCCGGCGTTGCGTATGGGCAAGCCGCTTCACCCGAACCACGCGTGCCGCGATCGCGCGCGGCGCGTGCTCGACGCACTGCGAACCAGGTTCCTGTTGCGCATCGGTGCGTCGTGCGCGATCGCCGGCATGCTGGCCGGCTGCGCGTCGCCTTCGTTGGTCGAGCGCGGCAGCTACTACGCGGACACGAGCCTGCACGCGCGCGGCGCCGATTCGCGCATCCGCTTCCTCGTGATGCATTACACCGAAAGCGACGAAGTGCGAGCGTTGCGCACGCTGACGGGCGACTCGGTCAGCGTGCACTACGTGGTGCCGCCGCAACCGCGCATCGAACGCGGTGAGCCCGTCGTGTACCAGCTCGTTCCGGAATCGAAACGCGCGTGGCATGCGGGCGTCAGCGCATGGCAGGGCACGACCGAGCTCAATGCGGTGTCGATCGGCATCGAGAACGTGAACCGCGGGCCGCTCGATCCGCAGCACCGCAGCTGGCAACCGTACACGCCGGAGCAGGTCGATGCGCTGATCCGGCTCTCGAAGGACATCGTCGCGCGCTACGGCATCCCGCCGACGCGTGTGGTCGGCCACAGCGACATCGCGCCGCAGCGCAAGATCGATCCGGGCCCGCTCTTTCCGTGGCATGCGCTCGCGCAGGCCGGCGTCGGCGCGTGGCCCGACGATGCGACCGTCGCCGCGCGGCTCGGTACGCGCGATCCGCATGCACTCGTCGACGTGCGCGAGCTGCAGTTGAAGCTCGCGCGCTACGGTTACGACGTCCCGACCGATGGCGTGCTCGATGAGCGCTCGCGGCGCGTGTTCGCGGCGTTTCAGATGCACTTCCGGCCGTCCGACTATGACGGCAATCCGGATGCGGGCACCGACGCGATCGCGCAGGCGCTGCTCGACAAGTATTTCCCCGGCACGCCGGCTGGCGGCGACGCGACGGCGCCCGGCGCACCTTGATCGCCGGCACCTCCCGCGCCGAAAAAGCGTGGGCCGTGGTCCGAGTCCGGTAAACTGGCGCCTTTTCGCCATCCCGCAGCATTTCCACCATGACTCAAGACGAACTCAAACGCCTGGTCGGCCAGGCGGCCGCCGATTATGTGATCCAGAACGTGCCCGAAGGCGCGGTGATCGGCGTCGGCACCGGCTCGACCGCCAACTGCTTCATCGATGCGCTCGCGGCCGTCAAGTCGCGCTATCGTGGCGCCGTATCGAGCTCCGTCGCGACGACCGAGCGGCTCAAATCGCACGGCATCAAGGTGTTCGATCTGAACGAGATCGACGCGCTGCAGGTGTACGTCGACGGCGCCGACGAGATCGACGCGAGCGGCGCGATGATCAAGGGCGGCGGCGGTGCGCTGACGCGCGAGAAGATCGTCGCGTCGGTGGCCGATACGTTCGTCTGCATCGCCGACGGCAGCAAGCGCGTGCCGGTGCTCGGCGCCTTCCCGCTGCCGATCGAAGTCGTGCCGATGGCGCGCACGGCGATCGGCCGGCGCGTCGCCGCGCTCGGCGGGGTGCCGGTGCTGCGCGTGACGAAGGACGGCGCGCCGTACATCACCGACAACGGCAACGAGATCATCGACGTCAAAGGGCTGCAGATCGCGGAGCCGCGCGCATTCGAGGCGAAGGTGAACGCGTGGCCGGGCGTCGTGACGGTCGGCCTGTTTGCCGAGCGCGGCGCGAACCTGTGCCTGCTCGGCACGGAAAACGGCGTTGAAACGATTATTTACCCCGCTTAATCGTTTCTGAATGAGAAGCAGTCCGTAGTTGCGTCACGAGTCGTAACGGACTGCATGTTTAAATATTGTTCAATGGCCCGCCCGGCAAGCGCAGAGCGCTTCCCGGGCTTTTTTTGAGGCCTTATAAATCACTCCATATAAAAGAGGGATAACCCTGTCAGGTGTTTACCAGATAGCGAAATATCTCCGAACTCATCAACTTATAGATCATAAGAACAGTCGTAACCAGGGCCGGCGGAACTGCGGAGCAGTTATTCGCAAATAGACGCACGGGGAGGTGTCATGGAGCAGGGCAAAGACCGGTCACTGGTCGCTAAAGTGATGGATGGACTTGTCGCGGGTATCGTCGAGGACAAGTACGGCGGCATTTTGCCGCCGCAGGATGTGTTGTCGAAAGAGTTCGACGTCAGCCGCACGGTCATGCGCGAAGCATTGTCGATGTTGCTGGCGCGCGACATGCTCGACGTGCGTCCCAAAGTCGGCACGCGGGTTCGGCCGATGCGCGATTGGCGGATGATCGATGAAGACGTCGTGAGCTGGCGGTTTCGTGCGAAGCCCGACCCGCAGTTCATGCGCGACGTGATCGAATTCCGCATGCTGATCGAGCCGCGCGCCACCGCCCAGGCGGCCGTGCGCGCGACGGCGGTCGACATCGCCGGGATTCGCGAGGCATTCGAGGCGTTCAAGGTGCTGCAGCCGGGCGACCCGAACTACGACACCGCGGACGAGCTGCTGCATACGCGCATCGTCCAGGCGAGCGGCAACCAGTTCTTCCAGCAGATGGCGGCGATCGTGCGAGGCGCGGTGCGGCTCGTGAATCCGCGCGTCGTGCAGAAGGAAGGTGCGCACGACATCGCGGTGAAGGCCCATGCGCGCGTCGTCGACGCGATCGAACGACGCGATCCGCGCGAGGCCGAGGCCGCCTCGCTCGCGCTGATCGACTTCAGCGCCGACGAGATCTCGCGCGACTTCTCCGTCGACGTGCCGGTGCGGGCGTGACGCTGCACGGGTCGTTCATCGGCGAGCCGGTGCGCGTATCATGACGGCCGGCCGGCTGTGCGCCGGCCACCGTCATACGACCGCCACGGAAGATCCGATGAACGACTTGAACGACCGCCCGGTGCGCTTCGGCATCGTCGGCGCAGGCAGCATCGCCCACCGTTTCGCGCAAAGCCTCTCGCACGTGCCCGGCGCCGTACTCAGCGGTGTGTGGGCGCGCCGCGCCGACGCCGCCATCGCGTTCTGCAACAGCTGCGGCGGCACGCCGGCCGCGAGCCTCGATGCACTGCTGGCAAGCGATATCGACGCCGTCTACATCGCGACACTCCACGACAGCCATGCGCAGTACGCGCAGGCCGCGCTCGCGGCCGGCAAGGCCGTGCTGTGCGAAAAACCCGCGACGCTGAACGCAGCGCAGCTCGATGCCGTGCTCGACGCGGCACGCGTGGCGGGGCGGCTTTTCATGGAGGCGATGAAGCCGCCGTTCTTTCCGTTGTACCGACGATTGCGCGCGCATCTCGATGACGACCCGATCGGCGAGATCCGGCTCGTGCGCGCGGGCTGCGCGTCATCGACGGTGCCGGCCGAGCATTCCGTCTATCGGCTCGACCGCGCAGGCGGCGCGTTGCTGGACATCGGCATCTACGAAGCGTTTCTCGCGGTCGACTGGCTCGGCGCGGTGCACGACGTGCAGACGCTCGGCCGCGTCGGTGCGACCGGTGTCGACGTATTCGCGAGCCTGAACAGCCGCCACGCGAGCGGTGGCATCGCGCAGCTCTTTTGCGGGCTGGACGTGATGGGGCGCGGCGACGCGTTGCTGGCGGCGGCCGGCGGGCACGTGACGATTCACGAGAAGTGGTGGAACCCGGCGCGCGCGACGATCCGCTACGCGGACGGCCGTACCGTCGAACTCGATGCGCCGGTCGAAGGCGGCGGCCTCAATTACGAAACCGCGCATTTCTGCGAATTGCTGCGCGCGGGCGCGCTCGAGAGCCCGATCATGACGCACGACCATTCGCGGCAGATGATCGCGATGACCGATGCGGCACGCGCGGCGCTCGGCGTGCGCTATTCGGGCGAGTAGGGAGAGAGCAGGCTGGCCGCGCCGGCCGCGAAGCGCAGCGCGGCGTTCAGTGCCGGCCGGGCAGCGACAGGCGCTTCTCGTACCAGCGCTGGACCCATTCGAGGATCTGGCACAGCACCCAGTACACGGCCGCGGCGGCCAGATACAACGGCAGCGGCTGATAGGTCGCCGCGATCACTTCCTGCGCGCTGCGCAGGAGTTCGGTGACGGTGATCACCGACACGAGCGACGTGTCCTTGATCAGGCTGATCAGGCTGTTCGACAGGCTCGGCACCGCGATGCGCAGCGCCTGCGGACCGATCACGTAGCGCAGCGTCTGCGACCACGACAGCCCGAGGCTGTAGGCGGCCAGCCACTGGCCGCGCGCGATCCCGTTGATGGCGCCGCGCATGCTTTCCGACATGTACGCCGCGACGTTCGCCGACAGCGCGATGACGCCGGCCGGCGTCGGATCGAGCGAGATGCCGAGGCTCGGCAGCCCGTAATAGATGACGAAGATCTGCACGAGCAGCGGCGTGCCGCGCATCAGGCTCACGTAGCCGCGAGCGAGCCATGCGAGCGCGTTGACCCAGATCCGTTCGAAGCCTTCGAGCGCTTCGCTTTGCCGGATGCCCATCATCGCGAGCACGACCGCGCCGAGCAGGCCGAACACCATCGACAGCACGGCGAACTTGACGGTCAGCACGGCGCCCTGGGCGAGCACCGGCAGCGATTGGACGAGCAGGGACGTTGTCGACATGGATGGCGAATCGAGTGCGTGCGCGAAAGCGCAATCATAAACCGGACGAATAAAACAAAGGGCGGCATCGTTTCGGATGCCGCCCATTCCAGCCCGCCGTCAGGCGGGAAACAGAGGCGTGCTTACTTGACGGGCTTCGTCACGTCGATGCCGAACCACTTGTCCGAGATCTTCGTGAACGTGCCGTCGGCTTCGAGTTGCGTCATCGCGTCGTCGATCGCCTTCTGGAACTTCGGGTTGCCCTTCTTGAACGGGATGCCCGACGGGTTCGCCGAGCCGACGTTCGCGCCCGGGCGCAGCGGCAGCTGCGAGTTCTTCGTCAGATACGCGAGCATCAGACGGTCGTTCAGCGCCGCGTCGAGACGGCCGGCCGCCAGGTCGCGCAGATACTCGGGCGCGCCCGGGTACGTCTTCACGTCGATGCCGGGCACCGACTTCGCCATGTCCATGTAGTTCGTGCCGAGCGCGACGCCGAGCTTCTTGCCCTTCAGATCCTCGAGCGACTTGAACTGGCGCGTGTCGTCCTTGCGCTGGATCAGCTGCGCGGACGAGTACGTATATGCCGGCGAGAAGTCGAGCGTTTCCTTGCGCTTGTCGGTGATGCCAACCTGGTTGGCGATCACGTCGAACTTGCCAGCCTGCAGGCCCGCGATGATCCCGCTCCATTCGGTCGTCACGAACTCGGCCTTCACGCCGAGCTTCGCGGCGACGGCCTTCGCGATGTCGACGTCGAAGCCGACGAGCTCGCCCTGCGGGCTCTTCGAGTTGAACGGGGGGAACGTGCCTTCGAGGCCGACGCGCAGCGTGCCGCGTTGCTTGACCTCGTCGAGGAGGTCGGCCGCGTGCGCGGTGGCAGCAGCGAACGACGTGCCGACCAGGCCGGCGACCAGCAGCTTCTTCAGCAGCGAAATTTTCATCGTGTGAGCTTCCTTGCCCCAGCGGGCGTGATTCGGACAGTGACGCCGATCATAGCAAGAATGCAATCGGCTACTAAATATCGTTTGATTATGGCTATATTACGCGGCGCGCTCGGCGGCGATTGCCTTCACGCATTCGGCGACGAGCGCCGGGCCGCGATAGATGAAGCCGGTATACAGCTGGACCAGCGACGCGCCGGCGGCGAGCTTCGTGCGGGCGTCGTCGCCGGAGAAGATGCCGCCGACGCCGATGATCGGCACCGCGCTGCCGAGTTCGGCGTGCAGCTTGCGGATCACTTCGTTCGAGGCGTCGAAGACCGGCCGGCCCGACAGCCCGCCGGCTTCGTCCGCGTGCGGCAGCCCTTGCACGGCTGCGCGCGACAGCGTCGTGTTGGTGGCGATGACCGCTTCGATCTTGTGGCGCAGCAGCGTGTCGGCGATTTCCTTGACCTGCTCGTCGTCGAGATCGGGGGCGATCTTCAGCGCGAGCGGCACCAGCTTGCCGTGCAGGTCGGCCAGCCGCTGCTGCTTGTCCTTCAGCGCGGCGAGCAGCGCGTCGAGCTCGCCGGCGCCTTGCAGCTGGCGCAGGTTCTTCGTGTTCGGCGACGAGATGTTGATCGTCACGTAGCTCGCGAACGGATACACGCGTTCGAGGCAGTACAGGTAGTCGTCGGCCGCGCGCTCGATCGGCGTGTCGGCGTTCTTGCCGATGTTCAGACCCAGCACGCCGCGATAGCGGGCCGCCTGGACGTTCTTCACGAACTGGTCGACGCCGTGGTTGTTGAAGCCCATCCGGTTGATCAGCGCGTCGGCCTGCGGCAGCCGGAACATGCGCGGGCGCGGATTGCCCGGCTGCGGCCGCGGCGTGACCGTGCCGACCTCGATGAAGCCGAAGCCGAGCGCGGCGAGGCCGTCGATGGCCGCGCCGTCCTTGTCGAGGCCCGCCGCGAGGCCGACCGGGTTGCGGAACGTGAGCCCCATCACGGTGCGCGGCGCATCGGGCACGCGGGCCGACAGCGCGCACGCGAGGCCCGTGCGGCCGGCCGCGCCGAGCGCGCGCAGCGTGAGGTGATGAGCGTCTTCCGCATCCATCTTGAACAGGGATGCGCGGGCCAGCGGGTAGAGGGAACTGAACACGGGAATTGGGCGGACGGCCGAAATGGATGACAACCCGCTATTTTACCGGGAGTTGCGCGGCAAGGGCGCGCTTCGCTTCGTAGGCGTCTCCGTTGCGCGGCGGCGCGGCGCGGTGCGCGGGCAAAGGGGAGAGTGAAGGCGCGCGAGCGCGCGCCGTCCTCAGCCTGCGCCGGAATGCCCGCCCGGCAGCGGCGCGCGGGCGAGCGCGGCGTCGACGGGCGGCAGGTCGACGCGGGCCGGATCGAGCGTCTTCCAGCGTCCGTCGAGCAAGCCTTCGAGCGGATGGAAGTTCGCCTTGTACGCCATCTTCGGGCTTTCGCGGATCCAGTAGCCGAGATACACGTACGGCAGCCCGAGGCTTCGCGCCTGCTCGATCTGCCACAGGATGTTGTAGGTGCCGTAGCTCGTGTGCGCGTCGTCCGGCTCGAAGAACGTGTAGACCGACGACAGCCCGTCGCCGAGGATGTCGATCATGCTGACCATGCGCAGCTTGCCGGGCTCGCCGCCCGACGCGTCGAGGTCGCGGAATTCGACGAGCCGCGAGTTGATCCGGCTTTGCAGCAGGAACTGCTCGTACTGGTCGCGGCTGTCGCGGTCCATGCCGCCGCCCGCATGACGCGCCGACTGGTAGCGCATGTAGAGCGCGTAGTGCTCTTCGTCGTAGTGCAGCGGCGAGACCGTCGCCACCAGTGCGCGGTGGCGCTTCCACATCCGGCGCTGCGTGCGCGACGGCGTGAACGCGCGCACCGGCACGCGCACCGGCACGCACGCGCGACAGCCGTCGCAGTACGGCCGATAGGTGAACACGCCCGAGCGGCGAAAGCCGGCCTTCACGAGTTCGGTATAGATGTCGGAGTTGATCAGGTGGCTCGGCGTCGCGACTTGCGAGCGCGCGATGCGACCGTCCAGATAGCTGCACGGATAAGGCGCCGTTGCATAGAATTGCAACGCCGAAAGCGGTGAAAGCGGCAGCTCAGTCGGGTGAGTCATGGGCAGCTCTCGATGCAGGGAAGGAGTGCCGCGCTAGCGCTCGATCCCACGAGGGGCCGCCGCTCCGGCGGGGCCCGTCAGCGCGGCGAGCGCGCGCTTGTCGAACTGCCACGGAATCGGCGGTTCGGCCACCGCGCGGCGCACGTGAGCGACAAAGGCCTTGCGTGCGATCTCGCGGCCGCCGAGCGACGCTAGATGCGACGTATTCTGCTGGCAGTCTATCATTTCCAGCCCCTGGTCGCGAAGGTGCGCGACCAGCGTCGCCAGCGCGATTTTCGATGCGTCGGTGGCATCCGCGTACATCGATTCGCCGAAGAACATCCGTCCGAACGCGACGCCGTAGAGGCCGCCCACCCGCCGGCCGTCGTGCCACGTCTCGATGCTGTGCGCGTTGCCCGAGCGGTGGAGCGACGTGTACGCGTCGATGATCTCCGCGGTGATCCACGTGCCGCGCTGACCGCGGCGCGGCGCCTGCGCGCAGGCGCGCATCACGCCGGCAAAATCGTGATCGACGCGCACTTCCCATGCGGCGTCGCGCAGCACGCGCTTGAGCGTCTTGCGCAGCGACGGCGACACCTTGAATTCCGCCGGCGCGAGAATCATCCGCGGATCGGGGCTCCACCACAGCACCGGCTGGCCGTCCGAGTACCACGGGAAGATGCCGCGCAGGTAAGCGTCGATCAGCCGCGACGGCAGCAGGTCGGCGCTCGCGGCGAGCAGCCCAGGCGCGCCGGTCGCGGGCCCGAGCGCGCGTTCGACGGGCGGAAACGGATCGTCCGGGTCGAGCCAGGGGACCATGGGGCGCGGGCTCAGCCGGTGCGCAGCGAGCGGAAGATATCGCCGGTATGCACGCCGTAGTCGCCGGCGGCGCGATCGGCGAAGAAGAAACGCAGCGTCTGGCTGACGGTCGGGAACGCGATCTCGTCCCACGGGATGTCGGCTTCGTCGAACAGCTTCACTTCGAGGCTTTCCTCGCCGGCCTCGTAGTCGGGATCGATGAGCCGCGCCAGATAGAACAGGTGGACCTGGTGCACGTGCGGCACGTTGAGCAGCGTGAACAGGTTCTGTATCTCGACGCGCGCGCCGGCTTCCTCGAGCGTTTCGCGTGCGGCGGCCTCGGCCGTCGTCTCGCCCATTTCCATGAAGCCCGCGGGCAGCGTCCAGAACCCGTAGCGCGGTTCGATCGCGCGGCGGCACAGCAGCACCTGATCGCCCCAGACCGGCACCGTGCCGACCACGTTGCGCGGATTCTGGTAATGGATCGTGCCGCAGTGATCGCAAACGAAGCGCTCGCGGTTGTCACCCTGAGGAATGCGCGCGATGACTTCGTGGCCGCAGACGGAGCAGAATTTCATGTCGAGTGGAAGGGACGAGGTGATGCGAGTGTATCACCGGGGCCGCGCATTCTCGAACGCCGGCGCGTGTGCGCGGTGTACCGCGGTGCGCGCGACGAGCGATGCAAGAAACCAGGCGCGGAAAAACAAAAAGCCCGGCGCAGAGCCGGGCTTTTTGCATGAATCGGGACGTTGGTTGCGGGGGTAGGATTTGAACCTACGACCTTCGGGTTATGAGCCCGACGAGCTGCCAGACTGCTCCACCCCGCGTCCGTCGAAGAATTGAATTATATGGACTTCCCCAAATGCATGCAAGCACTTTCTGACAATCGTGCTGCACGGCCCATCGCGGGCCGCGCAGGGCGGAGGTTCGGGCGCGTGCGCTAGAATCGCTCGGTTTGCTCGTGTCATTCATACCGCAGCGCGGCCGTGCGCATCTCGCATCGTCGCCGTTGCAACCCTCACTACTGCCTCGACGGATTCATGGACATCGCTCACGATCTGCAATCGATCGGCGCGCAGGAACAGGCGCTCGTGTTTCCCCAATTCGACCCCGCGCGCGCATGGTCGCTCGGCAACCGCATGCATGCGCTCGCGACGGCACGCGGCCATGCGATCGCGATCGACATCGCGACGTTCGGTCAGCCGCTGTTCTTTGCGGTGCTTGCGGGCGCGACGCCCGACAACGCGGACTGGGTGCGTCGCAAGCGCGCCGTGGTCGCGCATTTTCGCCGCAGCTCGTATGCGATCGGCCTGCGCATGCAGCAGGCCGGCGCAACGCTCGCGGACAAGCACGGGCTGCCGATCTCCGAATATTCGCCGCACGGCGGCTCGTTTCCGCTGACCGTCGCCGGGGCCGGCGTGATCGGCTCGATCACCGCATCGGGGTTGCCGCAGCGCGCGGATCACGAGTTCGTCGTCGAAGCGCTGTGCGCCGAACTCGGACACGACTATGCGGTGCTGGCACTCGAAAGGAGCTGACCGATGCAACTGCCCGGTTACGCATGGCTCGCGATCGCGATCGTCGCGGAAGTGGTCGGCACATCCGCGCTGCGCGCGGCCGACGGCTTCACGCGCTTCTGGCCGTCGGCGCTGGTCGTCGCCGGCTACGGGATCGCGTTCTACTGCCTGTCGCTCACGTTGCGCACGATGCCCGTCGGCATCATCTACGCGGTGTGGTCCGGCGCCGGCATCGTGCTGATCACGCTCGTCGCGATGCTGCTGTATCGCCAGGTGCCCGACGTACCGGCGGTGATCGGCCTCGGGCTGATCGTCTCGGGCGTCGTGGTACTGAACCTGTTCTCGAAGATGCAGGCGCACTGAGCGTGCGCCCGCGATACGCCGGATGACTCACATGACCGATTCCACTTCCCGTTCCGGGCCCGCTGGCGCGGACACGCCTCAGCCCGATGTGCGCGCGTACGTCGCGAACCGCATCGGCTATCTCGAACTGAACCGCCCGAAGGCGCTCAATGCGCTGTCGGTCGGGATGATCCGCCTGATGCAGCAGGCGCTCGACGCGTGGCGCGCCGATCCCGACGTGGTCGCCGTCGTCGTGCACAGCCCGCATCCGCGCGCATTTTGCGCGGGCGGCGACGTGCGCTTCTTCCACGACGCATGGCAACGCGGCGAGCGCGATGCGATCGACACGTTCTTCATCGACGAATACACGCTCAACCATACGATCTTCACGTATCCGAAACCGTATATCGCGCTGATGCACGGCGTCGTGATGGGCGGCGGCATGGGCATCTCGCAGGCCGCGCGCCATACCGGCGGCCTGCGGGTCGTGACCGATTCGACCAGGATGGCGATGCCCGAGACGCGCATCGGCCTGTTCCCGGACGTCGGCATGAGCTGGTTTCTCGCGCGCACGCCCGGCACGATCGGCCGCTACCTCGCGGTGACGGGCGCGACGCTCGATGCGGCCGGCGCGTTGTACGCGCAGCTCGCTGACGTCTATCTGCCCGATGCGGCGCTGCCTGCGCTGCTCGATACGCTGCGCAGCGCGCGCCTCGACAGCGGCGCGCACGCAGTGCAATGCGTGATCGACGCGGCCGCCGCGCACCGCGTCGTGCCGACGCCCGATACGTCGGCGCTCGCCGCCGCGCGCGCCGGCATCGACCGCCATTTCGCGCAGCCCGACCTCGGCGCGATCCTCGCGTCGCTCGACGCGGCGCGCGACGGCGCGGCCGTCGACGGATGGGTCGCGCAGGCCGCCGATGCGATGCGCAGCCAGTTGTCGCCGCTGTCGATGGCCGTGTCGCTCGAGGTCGTCGAGCGCGCGCGCGATGCGACGATGGCCGATTGCCTGCGGCGCGACCTCGACCTCACGCGCTCGACGTTCGCGCACGGCGACGTGATCGAAGGCGTCAGGGCCTTGATCGTCGACAAGGACCACCAGCCGGTGTGGCGCTTCAAGTCGATCGACGCGCTCGATCGCGCGCACGTCGTCGCGATGTTCGACAGCCCGTGGACGCCCGACACCCATCCGCTGCGCGACCTCGAGGACTGATCGCGAGCGTCACGCGATCGCTTCAAAAACAAAAGAGGCCGCGTGCAGATGCACGCGGCCTCTTTGCGTTGCGGATAGCGGTTCGGCCGCGTCGCGGCCGCAACGCCGTCCGCGCTGCGGACGGGCGCGCTTACTCGTCGCCGGCGTCGTCCGACATGAACGCGCGCATGAACACGAGCGCGCCGAATCCCCACACCGCGTTGGTCGCGAAACCGGCTGCGAGCACGGGCATCATGTTGCCCGACGGCCAGATGCCGCGCAGCGGATCGATCGCGAACACGCGTGCCGCGGTCAACACGATGCCGCCGAATACCAGTGCGCCGATCCACGGTGCTTCGCGATCCGGCGACACGCGCAGCAGCCACGCCATCGGCACCGCACAGCACGCGCTGATCAGCGCGTTCGCGACGAATTCAGGAATACCGAGCGGCGCGAACGGTTGCGTCGAGAAGCCGGCGGCGGCGATCAGATCGGCCGTATGCAGCAGCGCGAGCGTCGCTTCGCGGAAGAACAGGGCGGCCAGGAAGCCGGACAGGAACGGCAGGATCAGTTTCTGCATCGATGAGTGCATTGCAGGCGTGCACGACGCAAGCCGGGCGCGCGAAGTTGTTCGGAGAGATCCGTCATTATAGGGGCCGGTCGACGCGATATTCGCTGCAGCGTCGTGCTAATCACGAAAGCGGAAAACCTAAGCTCAAAAAAATCGTTCCTAAGCCCTGTAGCGATCCATAGACTGATTTCCCGGAATCAGCCGTGCAGTGGCGCTCTCGCGAGCGGCACGATCAGGCCGGCGAGCCATCCCGATTTGAATGCACACCATGCATGCGCCGCGTAATCGCGATGCATGCAGGGGCGCCTTTTGTCCGAATTCCGGCACGAACAGTCAAGCAGGAGCAGCAGATGAACGTTTTCTGGTTTATTCCCACGCACGGCGACAGCCGATACCTCGGCACGACCGAAGGCGCGCGCGCAGCGGACTACGACTATTTCAAGCAGATCGCCGTCGCCGCCGATACGCTCGGCTACGAAGGCGTGCTGCTGCCCACGGGCCGTTCCTGCGAGGATGCGTGGGTCGTCGCGTCGAGCCTGATCCCGGCGACGCAGCGTCTGAAGTTCCTCGTCGCGATCCGTCCCGGCATCGCGTCGCCGGGGCTGTCGGCGCGGATGGCCGCGACGTTCGACCGGCTGTCGGGCGGCCGGCTGCTGATCAACGTCGTGACGGGCGGCGACTCCGCCGAGCTCGAAGGCGACGGCCTGTTCGCCGATCACGACACGCGCTACGAAATCACCGACGACTTCCTGAACATCTGGCGTGGGCTGCTCACCGCGTCCCACGACAACGGCGGCTTCGACTATATCGGCAAGCATCTGCAGTCGAAGGGCGGCAAGGCGCTGTATCCGCCCGTGCAACGGCCGCATCCGCCGCTGTGGTTCGGTGGCTCGTCGCCGGCCGCGCATGCGATCGCAGCCGACCACATCGACACCTATCTGACCTGGGGCGAGCCACCCGAGGCCGTCGCGAAGAAGATCGCCGACATCCGCGCCCGCGCCGACGCGCGCGGCCGCAAGATCAAGTTCGGCATCCGCCTGCACGTGATCGTGCGCGAGACCGAGGACGAAGCGTGGCGCGACGCGGAGCGCCTGATCAGCCGTCTCGACGACGAAACGATCGCCCGCGCGCAGCAGGTGTTCGCGAACATGGATTCGGAAGGCCAACGCCGGATGGCCGCGCTGCACGGCGGCAAGCGCGGCGGCCGCGACACGCTCGAGGTGTATCCGAACCTGTGGGCCGGCGTCGGTCTCGTGCGCGGCGGCGCGGGAACGGCGCTCGTCGGCAATCCGCAGCAGGTCGCGGAACGCATGCGCGAATACGCGGATCTCGGCATCGAGACGTTCATCCTGTCCGGCTATCCGCATCTCGAGGAGTCATACCGTTTCGCGGAACTCGTGTTCCCGCTGATCAAGAGCGGCGGCGCGAAGCGGGCGTCCGGTCCGCTGTCCGGGCCGTTCGGCGAGATCGTCGGCAACAACTATCTGCCGAAGGCGAGCCAGAGCTGAACGAAGGAGGCTGGCGATGACAACGAAAATCTCCGTGACCGCCGCCGTCGCCGCCCGCGCGTGGCGCGGCGTCGCGCCGTGGCTCGTGCCGCTCGCGCTGTTGGCCGGGTGGGAGATCGGCGCGCGCGTCGGCTGGCTGTCGACCCGCGTGCTGCCGGAACCGGTGGCGGTGGTGCGCGCCGCATGGTCGCTCGTGACGTCGGGCGAAATGTGGGCGAACGTCAAGGTCAGCACGTGGCGCGCGCTGTTCGGCTTCGCGATCGGCGGCGGCGTCGGCCTGGCGCTCGGCCTCGCGACCGGTCTGTCGAAGGCGGCGGAGGTCGCGCTCGATTCGACGATCCAGATGATCCGCAACATCCCGGCGCTCGCGATGATTCCGCTCGTGATCCTGTGGTTCGGCATCGACGAGAAGGCGAAGCTGTTCCTCGTCGCGCTCGGCGTGTTTTTCCCGGTCTACATCAACACGTATCACGGGATCCGCTCGGTCGACGCGAACCTGATCGAGATGGCGAAGAGCTACGGCGTGCGCGGCTTCGCGCTGTATCGCGACGTGATCCTGCCCGGCGCATTGCCGTCGATCCTCGTGGGCGTGCGCTTCGCGCTCGGGCTGATGTGGGTGATGCTGATCGTCGCGGAAACGATCTCCGCGCAATCGGGTATCGGCTACATGACGATGAACGCGCGCGAATTCCTGCAAACCGATGTAGTGGTGGTCGGCATCCTGCTGTACGCGGTGCTCGGCAAGCTGGCCGACGTGCTCGCGAAATGGATCGAGCGCGTGACGCTGCGCTGGCACCCCGCTTATCAACCCGGAGCAAAGGCATGAATGCGACGACTTCGGCGGCGGCCTACGGCGCGCTCGCCGGCGCAGACCTCGAGGCCGAGCTGGCACACGCGCGCGTGACCGACGATGACGCGCGCGACGCGGCGCTCGCCGAGCGGGACGGCCGCGCATCGGTGGTCCCGATCGCGCCGCGCCGCGCGGGCAATCCGTCACGGGACGATGCGGTGACGCTGTCGGGCGTCAGCAAGCGGTTCGGTGCGCGCACCGTGCTCGATGACGTCGAACTCGGCATCGCGCGCGGCAGCTTCGTGGCGATCGTCGGTCGCAGCGGCTGCGGGAAATCGACGCTGCTGCGTCTCGTCGCGGGGCTCGACGCGCCGAGCAGCGGCACGCTCGCGACGCACGGCGACGGCGGCGGCGTGCCCGACACGCGGATCATGTACCAGGACGCGCGCCTGCTGCCGTGGAAGACCGTGCTGCAGAACGTGATGCTTGGCCTCGGCCGCGGCCGAGAGGCGCGCGAGCGGGCGCGTGCGGTGCTCGACGAAGTCGGACTGCTGGAGCGCGCGAACGACTGGCCGGCCCAGCTGTCGGGCGGCCAGCGGCAACGCGTCGCGCTGGCCCGTGCGCTCGTGCACCGGCCGCAGTTGCTGCTACTCGACGAGCCGCTCGGCGCGCTCGACGCGCTCACCCGCATCGAAATGCATGCGCTGATCGAGCGCTTGTGGCGCGAGCACCGGTTCACCGCGCTGCTCGTCACGCACGACGTGCAGGAAGCCGTCGCGCTCGGCGACCGGATCCTGCTGATCGAGCAGGGGCGCGTCGCGCTCGATCAGCCCGTGCCGCTCGAGCGGCCGCGTGCGCGCGCGTCGGCGGCGTTCGCGGCGCTCGAGGACCGCGTGCTGCAACGCGTGCTCGCCGGCGGGCCGGGCGGTGCCGATCCGCACGCGGCACGCGACGACGATTACGTACGACCGGCCGCGCAGATTCGCTGGGCCGTTTAAACGCGGGCGGCTGAGGCCGCCCGTCCCTGGACTTTCCATTCGGAGCGATTACCCGATGAGCATCACTGCAATCAACGTACGTAACCAGTTCAAAGGCAAGGTGAAGGAGATCATCCGCGGGCCGGTGGTGTCGGAAGTCGACGTCGAGACGCCGTTCGGCATCGTCACGTCGGTGATCACCACGCGCTCGGTCGACGAACTCGAACTGAAGGTCGGCGCGGAAGTCGTTGCGCTCGTCAAGTCGACCGAGGTGTCGATCGCGCGCCTCTGAGCCGGTTTGCCGTGCCGGCGCGCGGGTGGGGCGGTTGCCCGTCCGCGCGGCGGCGGGCGGCGGGTTCAGCCCGCGTTTGCCTCGGTATTCGCCGTCCGGACGAAGTGCTAGGATGGAGCGACACCGATGCCGGAGGCCAACGCATGACCCCCATCCTTTCTCCCGAAGCCATCGAGGCGCTGAAGTGGATCGACCAGTTCGGCGACAGCCGGCCGGTGCCCGCCGCGTTCGACGACGTGGTGTATGCGTTGCTGAACGAAGGGCTGATCTACCAGGCGGCAGCCGGGCGCGTCGATCTGACCGCCGACGGCCGATCCGTTTTGTCCAACGAATACGATTGAGCGCGCGTCGCCGGCCGCCGCGGCGGCCAGGCGCCGTGGCGCGACGGAGCCAGCGATGGAACCGACGGGCAGCGATCTCGGCGATTTCAGCGAGCCGTACCGAGGCTATGAGATCGAGGTGAAGACCGAGCAGGTGTGGGACGGCGAGCACGCGCACTACCGCGTGCTGCAGGACGCCGTCGTGCGGATCGACTGGCGGCTCGTGAAAGTCGACGGGATGCTGCTGACCGAACGACGTGTGATCGAGCGCGTGCTCGACGAGGCGCGGCGCGCGGTGGACGTCGAACTGGGCGACGGCGCGGCCGCGTAGCCTCGTTACGGTGGCCGGCGCGGCCGTGCGGCCCGCGTTGCGGTAAAATCACGGGTTGCCTTTCGCGCTGCTTGCTGCCCCGAATTCCATGTCCGCACCGTCTACGCTTCCTCCCCGCCGCGTTTCCGTGGCGCCCATGCTTGACTGGACCGATCGTCATTGCCGCTCGTTCCATCGCACGCTGACGCGCGACACGTGGCTGTATACGGAAATGATCACGACGGGCGCGCTGCTGTTCGGCGACGCGCAGCGGCATCTCGCGTTCACGCCGAACGAATCGCCGGTCGCGCTGCAACTCGGCGGCAGCGAACCGGACGATCTCGCCCGCGCCGCGAAGCTCGGCGAGCAGTGGGGCTACGACGAGATCAACCTGAATTGCGGGTGCCCGTCCGAGCGCGTGCAGCGCGGCGCATTCGGTGCGTGCCTGATGAACGAGCCGCAACTCGTCGCCGACTGCGTGAAGGCGATGCGCGATGCGGTGTCGGTGCCCGTGACGGTCAAGCACCGGATCGGGGTCGACGCAGTGGAGGACTATGCATTTGTGCGCGACTTCGTCGGCACGGTTGCGCAGGCAGGCTGCGACACGTTCATCGTGCATGCCCGCAATGCGATCCTGAAAGGGCTGTCGCCGAAGGAGAACCGCGAGATCCCGCCGCTCAAGTACGACTATGCGTATCGGCTGAAGCGCGATTTCCCGGCGCTGGAGATCGTGATCAACGGCGGGATCAAGACGCTCGACGAGGTGGCGGAGCATCTCGAGCACGTTGACGGCGTGATGCTCGGCCGCGAGGCGTATCACAACCCGTACGTGCTCGCGGGCGTCGATGCGCGCTTTTACGGATCGACTGCGCCGGCGCCGACGCGCGAAGAGGCCGAGGCGAAGCTGATCGAATATTGCGCGGCGGAGTTGAAGCGCGGCACCTATCTCGGCGCGATCGTCCGGCACGCGCTCGGGCTGTATCGCGGTGTCGCGGGCGCACGTGGCTGGCGGCGCGTGCTGTCGGACAACAAGAAGCTCGCGCGCGGCGATCTGAGCGTGTTCGACGAGGCGCGCACGCATCTGAACGACGCTATCGAAAATTTTGAAAAAAATGCTTTGCAAGATGGAAAAGTGTTCGTATAATCTTGTTCTTCGCTGCTGAACACGAAACGAAACAGCGAAGACGCAAAGCAGTATCAGTGGTGGCTGTAGCTCAGTTGGTAGAGTCCAGGATTGTGATTCCTGTCGTCGTGGGTTCGAGTCCCATCAGCCACCCCAAAGAATTCCTAGCGGTATCAAGTTGTTGAAAACGGCACTGTCCATCAGGACAGTGCCGTTTTTGTTTTGGCATTCCCGAATTGGGAATTGCGCGCGGTAACGCTTTACGAGCTATGTGAAGTCGCAGGGGCGGGCAGCCGTCGCCGGACGCATGCCGATCCCGCAACGCACCGGGTCCGCCTTTGCCGGGTCACGAATACGTGCGCCGGCTCCCAGTGCCGAGTCCGTCGCGCGGCAGCGGTGCGCTGCCGGAAACGGCTCGCGGCCGAGCAGTCGCTTCTCGTCGCGCCGTTGAAGCCGCGCGCGTCAGCCGACGCAAGCCACCCGAACCCGGCCCGGGACCCGCGGCGAACCCAGACAGCGTCCCTCATCGAGCGGAGTTTGACCCGCGGCGGTCGCCGTCCTAGTTGTCTTGAACGGCCGCGTCACCGGTCTGGGCAATCTTGGATAGCACGCGCTTCTGATATGCATACCAGGACATCAGGCAGTCTTTATCGCGGCAATTTTTTTCTCGAAAGTTCCATTGCCGCCTCGTTCTATTATTGAACGCCGTTTTGTCTACCGCGGCCTCCTTGGCCTGACGGTACGTGTCGGCGAGGTCGCGGTCAGCTGCCGCCAAATCCGGATCGTGACAGATCAGAAACTCTGGAATCGACTTCGCCTTGCTGCAGTCGAAGCTCGTTTGCTGGACGGGGCCGTTGGCAGAGTCATACTGAGCGTCGGTGGCGGGTGTGGTCGTGGTCGGTGGTTGCAGCACTTGCGATGACGATGTTGCACCGACCGGAGCTTGGCTCACGGTCTGACTTGGCGCTCTCTGGCCGAACGGAATCAGTTGCCCGGCTACGGCATCTTCCACCATTCCATTCAACAGGGATCCCGGCGCAACACGTATGGTTTCCGTCTTTACCACCATATCTCCGGCCATAGTCTGCGATTTTGCGAATTCACAGGGCGCTTGACACGCGACGCGCGTCGAGAAATTCGGATTATCTTCGTCGATCAACAGCAGGATGTACGTGCCGTCGCGAAGGCCGACGTATCGCATCATGACCAAAGGCTTGGCCGTCTTTCCGGCACGAATATCATCTTCGCTTAGGCCCGGCTCGTAACCATAAGTCCCGTCCTGATTGATGGCGTAATTATGCCGAGGCGCGGGCGGGGCAGTGGTGGTCGTTTGCGTCGGAGAAACCTGAGAGGCCGGGGCAGTGTCACTGGCCGCGGCAGGTGCCGCCGTTGTGGTTGCCGAATGAGTGTTGTCCTGCTTCGAATTACATCCCGCGAGAGCTGCAACGACAAGCAGCACAGGGCCAATATGTTTCATGGTCTTCCTCGTTTCTTGTTTGATTTAGTATTTCCATTGCGACTAGCAGATTTCGCTGCACGCACATGCGCCTAAGGTGCGCTTGCGAGTCGATCATGTCAGTCGGCCGCGGGCATCGCAAGCGGCCCATCGCATAGCCGAGCCCGGTACCTACGGTCTGGTTCAAGGTTATTTGTTTTGTTAACTAATTTGATGCTAAATCAGTATGCCGGTGTTGACTTGGATCAGTCGGTGGCTGAAGGTGTCAAATCAGCATTTTTTTCTGATGGACACAAACGGGGAAGCAGCACGATCGCTTTTGGCGCCCCTATTTTCAGCATGATTACCGCCGCAATATCACCGCCAATTCGACCGCGGTTTATTCTGTCGATATCCGACACAAGGTTTATGGAGGAACGAGCGCCTTGGAATATGCCGAAAACGGACCGAACGGCGGGCACCCGAGCGAGGCGATCGCCATGGTTTCAGCGGAGGAGCGCTACCGCTCGCTGGTCGACGCAATCCGCGACTATGCGATTTTTCTGCTGGACCCGACTGGCCATGTCGCCAGCTGGAACGCCGGCGCGGAGCGTATCAAAGGCTATCGCGCCGACGAAATCATCGGCCAGCACTTCTCGGTCTTTTACCCATCCGACGCGCAACAGCGCGGCTATCCGGCGGAAGAACTCGCTCGCGCCGTCACGCTCGGACGCTGGGAGGACGAAGGGTGGCGCATACGCCGCGATGGTTCGAGGTTCTGGGCCAACGTCGTCATTACGCCGCTGCGAGACCGCGACGGCATGCTGGTCGGCTTCGCGAAAGTCACGCGCGACCTGACCGAGCGCCGCAGCAATGAAGAGAGACTGCGTCAGAGCGAAGAGCGCTTGCGTTTGCTGATGGACGCGGTCGAGGATGCCGTTTTCATGCTCGACCCGGACGGTCACATCACCAGCTGGAACGCCGGTGCGAAGCGGCTCAAAGGTTTCGAACCGGCGGAGATCATCGGCCACCACGTGTCGCGTTTCTATCCGGCGGAAGACATCGCGGCGCGCAAGCCGGAGAGGGAACTGGCGACCGCGGCCGCACAGGGCCGGGTGGAGGACGAGGGCTGGCGGCTGCGCAAAGACGGATCGCGTTTCTGGGCCAACGTCGTGATTACGGCGGTCTACGGTCCGGCCGGCAAATTGCTGGGCTTCGCGAAAGTCACGCGCGACATGACCGAACGTAATCGCCTGAAGCAACTGGAGTACGCAAGCGAACTTGCGGCGCGTATCGAGACGGCCCGAGAGGAAGAAAAGAAGCGGATCTCGCGAGAACTGCACGACGACCTCGGCCAACAACTGACGGCGCTGAAGATGGGCCTGAACAGGCTCGTGACGCAGGATGACGCGACGCCGAGTGCCCAAGCGGCCCAACTCGCCGACAGCATGCGCGCCGCGCTCGACCGCGCGATCCTGTCGGTGCGACGCTTGTCGGCCGGTTTGCGGCCGGCGATCCTGGACGATCTCGGCCTGCTTCCCG
This sequence comes from Burkholderia sp. B10, assembly GCF_004368385.1. Classification (NCBI taxonomy): domain Bacteria; kingdom Pseudomonadati; phylum Pseudomonadota; class Betaproteobacteria; order Burkholderiales; family Burkholderiaceae; genus Burkholderia; species Burkholderia sp. B10. Next base: position 30,130 of record NZ_PQMX01000006.1, read on the forward strand.
CGCTCGAGTGGCTGGTGGACGACTTTCGGCAACGCTCCGGCTTGCGGGTGCTGTTCCACACAGAGCGTTGCGATGTGAGATTCACGGACGCCGCGTCGACGGCGTTGTTCCGCATCGTCCAGGAGGCGCTCACGAACATTGCGCGGCACGCATGGAATCCGACCGAAGTCCGGATCGCATTTCGTTGCACGGAATCGCAATGCGACCTGTCGATCGAGGACGACGGCGAGCCGGCCCCGTCAACCGAGCGCCCGCCGGCTGCGGTTCACTCGTCGGGGCTCGCCGGCATTCGCGATCGCGTGCGACGGCTCGGCGGCACGAGCGTCGCGGAGCCTTTACCGTCGCGGGGCTTCGGCATCAGTCTGTCGGTCCCACGCAGGTCGGTCACGACCGACTGAGGCCAACGGCACAACGTCGTCGCGCCGTGTTCGCGAACGTCGAGACCGAACCGCCGCCACTGCCGATCCGATCGAGCCTCACATACCGCAATAGCGCGCGAGCAAATCCGCTTCCGTCTCATGCACCTCCACCGGCACGCGCGTCGCGCCCGCGTGCGCCAGATAGCGCGCGCGATGCTGCCCGTTCCGGAACGACGCAACGCCGGTCTTCGACAGACTCGGGATGCCGAGCAGCGTCCGCGGCCTCGTCTCGCGGAACGTGATGAACGGCATGTCCGGAATCCGCGCCTTGTCCGGGTCGAGAAATTCGCGAATGCCGGCCGCCTTGCCGGGCGGCCAGTCCTGAACGGACGGCAGCACGTAATCGGTCGTGTCGCGGTCCGCGCACGCGAGCAGCCGACGCAGGTCGATGGTCACGACGCGATGTCGCGAGTCGTCGGATCCGAATACCCGCTTGAGGTGCGTATAGGCGTAGGCGGCGTGTCCGGGCAACGGAACGATCCAGACGTCGACGCCGTCGTGTTGTGCCTGAGCGAGTGTCATGGTTTGCATCGTATTGCGGTGATTTCTATAGCTCGACTGTCGCAGTGCGGCGGCCTCCGTCCGCAGCGGAATGCGGCGACAGAGGTCACACGAGCAGCTAACGCGCGATCGCCGCCGCGCCGCGCTCGTCGACGCGTTCGCGATCATTCCGAGAATAACGGCACCGTGCGTCCGGAATTTATTCCCACGAGCGAAATTCACACAAGATTCACGCGGTGCAGCGCGCATCCGGACGCGCCGGCACATCGCGGACGCGGCGCGTGCCGCGCGGAGGGAAACAACGGAATTCGCCGACGAAAGGTGCAAGCGTCGCTGTCGCCGAGTGCGATCGACACTGGCGCTTGCCGGTTGCAAGGGTGAGTTGTCGCACAGACGGTTGCGCGCGCCACGATCACAATCCGACGAGTTGACCGTTCTCCCCGGCCCGGTCAACGTTTCCCCGCTCGCTCGTGCAGGAGCGGGGACTTTTTGCAGGCCGGATGCGTCAGTGGCTGTCAGGGCTCGAGCGAGCGCTCGGGACGACCGCGTCTATAGGTTGATGATGCCTATTTCCGCCGATGCGCCGCCGGGGCGTCTCGGCCCGCCAGCCGTCAGCGCGCGCGCTACGCTCCGGCCCGCTCACCCAGCCTGTTCGACGCTCGTTTCCCAACCGTCGTAGTTGCCGCCGAGCGCGCGCACCTCGCGGTTGATCTCGAGCGTATGGCGCGTGATGTCGGCCAGCGCCATCGTCCCTTCGTGCGCGAAGCGCACGGCCGATTTGCCGTCCTCGGTCGGCGCGACCGATTCGACCAGATAGCCCTTCGATTCGGCCCAGTCGGCGAACTGGTGCGCGTCGCTCGGATCGGGGAAGTAGGCCCAGTGCGCCACGCGCCGGCTCACGTCGCCGACGTCGCCTTTTTGCAGCAGGGCGTCGAGCCCGCGCATGTCGCGCATCAATTGCCAGTCGTCGTCGGTCGGGTAGAGCGTGCGCCAGTAGGTCTCCTTGTCCGGATCCTCGTGGTATGCGTATTGAAGTGCGTAGGCCGTCTGGTCGGCCAGCGCGTCGACGATCCCGGCCGCGGTGTCTTCGTCGAACGACACGTAAAACAGGAAATCCTGGTTGTTGTCGACGGTGATGCGGCCGACCTGTACGCCGTTGCGCCCGGTCACCGCGGCGTCCAGCAGCGTCTCGACGCGCGTGAGTTCGGCGAATTCGTCGCTGCCGGGCAGGCCGTCGGGCGTCGGATGCGCGAGCGCGACGCGCACGCTGAGCAGCGACGTGCGCGGGTCGGTCTCGGCGATTTCCGCGAACGCGTGATTGAAGCTGATGAAAGCCTGATGGTCGCCCATTCTGGCCGGGAAGGTTCCCCAGGCGTCGGTCATGTGTTTCTCCGGTGCACGATGGTCTGTTGACGGTTGCAAAGCGTCTCAATGTATCATCGAAAATCGCGTCGGCCGAAGCCGCGCGCGCGGCCGGTCGCAACCGTTTCGAAGGAGAGGTCGATGTCGATGTTCGCGGTGAATGGTGTCCGAATCGATGTGCGCAGCGCGCGGGTGACACACGTGCGCTGGGCGGCCGTCAACCCAACGGACCGCTCGTGGGCCGCAGCGCCCAGCGAGGCGACGGTCGCGGAGGTCGCCCGCGCGCTCGCCGCCGGCGCCGACGTGTTGGCCGTGTTCGACGAAGCGGACGCAACGGCCGTCGGGCCGAGGTTGAAACGCGTGCTGTACCGCGACGCATCCGAAGGGATCGAGCTCGACATCGACGCGACGAACGAGTCGCGCACGCTGCGCGACCTTCCGCAAATCTGACGGCAACTGCGGCGCGCGCCCGCACTGCGCAGCGCAGCACGACGACCCATCCCGCCGCGGCGGCAAACGCGATGCCGCCGGTCTCCAGCGCGCCGTTGGCGCCGCACCGCGCTCGCTGCCCGCGTACGTTCGTGCCGGTCCGGCACGACGCAAAAAAATTTCCGAACCGATGTCGATTTCAGTCGAGCCCGTTCGTCGTGTCATCGGCGGCGGATGCATCGCGCGTCCGTCCCGTTTCCGATACGACAACTCACTGAAGGAGCGACACCCATGGCCACGTCCGTCAAACCGATTCCGGAAGGGATGCGCACGCTGACGCCGCACCTGATCTGCGCCGGCGCAACCGCCGCGATCGAGTTCTACACGCGCGCGTTCAACGCCACCGAACGGTTCCGCCTGATGCTGCCCGACGGCCGGCTCGCGCACGCGTGTCTCGCGATCGGCGATTCGGCGCTGATGCTCGTGGATGAAATGCCCGAGCACGGCGCGGTCGGGCCGAAGGCGCTGAAGGGCACGCCGGTCAGTCTGCATCTGTTCGTGCCGAACGTGGATGCGGCCATCGAGCAGGCCGTCGCGGCCGGCGCGACCCTCCGGGTTCCGGCGGCCGACATGTTCTGGGGCGATCGCTACGGTCAGGTCGAGGATCCGTTCGGTCATCGCTGGTCGATCGCGACCCACCAGCGCGATCTGACGCCCGGGCAGATCGCCGAGGCGATGGCCAGCGCGCCGCCTTGCGGCAGCTGACCGCAGCAGGCAGGCCCCGCGGGGCCGACGCAGCGGGCTGAACGCCGCAGCCCCGGCCGCGCGCCGCCGCGGCATCGGCAGCGGCGTGCCGGCGCTCAGCCGCCGGTGGCCTTGCCGCGCCGCTTGTCCTCGTACATGCGCCGGTCGGCCGAATCGAGCAGGTCGGCCACCGTGCGATGACGGGCGGGATCGTAAGCGACGTGGCCGACGCTGAAGCGGATCGCGTAACCGCGCGCGTCGTCCGCGTTGCGCCGCTCGAGCGCCTGCTTCACGCGTTCGATCGGCTCGCCGACGTCGGCCGGGTCGATCGCGCTCAACAGCACGACGAACTCGTCGCCGCCGAGCCGGGCGATCACGTCGCTGTCGCGCAGCGTGCCGGTGAGCGTCTGCGCGAACGCCTTCAGTGCACGGTCGCCTTCCGCATGGCCGCAGCGATCGTTGATCGCCTTGAAACCGTTCAGGTCGAAGAACAGCAGTGCCGCTTGCCGGCCCGTGCGCTCGCACAGGCCGAGCACCTGACGCGCGAGAATCTCGAAGCCGCGCCGGTTTGTCAGTTGCGTCAGCTCGTCGGTGGTCGCGAGATGGAGCGCCGCGATTTCGCGTTCGGTCATGTGGGCGAGATCGCCGAGCAGCGCGAGCTCGTCGGCGCACAGCTCACGCGGCCGCGTATCGATCAGGCACAGCGTGCCGACCGGCGCGCCGTTCGGCGCGGCAAGCGGACGGCCTGCGTAGAAGCGAATGCCGGGCTGGCCGGTGACGAGCGGGTTGTCGTGGAAACGATCGTCGTTGAGCGCGTCCTTGACGACCATCGTGTCGTCCGCGAGCAGCGCATGCGCGCAGAACGACACGTCGCGCGAAGTCTGCGTGGCGTCGAGCCCCGGATGACTCTTGAACCACTGGCGGTCCTCATCGACGAGGCTCACGACAGCGATCGGCACGTCGAACAGCCGGCGCGCGAGGCGCGTGATGCGGTCGAAGCGTTCTTCGGGCGGCGTGTCGAGAATCGACAATGAATGGAGTGTGGCGAGCCGGGCCGTCTCGTCGGCCGGTTTGGAAGCAATCTGCATGGGTCTTTGTCTCGGGTGCCGGCATGGGCAGCCGGTCATCGAACGAATGTCGCCTCGCGCGGACACGACGTAGCAGGCGGGCGGCGGTTGCTGCCGAAGGCGCGCCGACGAGCGACTGTGAATCAGTATCGCGCATTCTCCATCGCGCCGCCAGAACGGGCTGGGCGCTCAAGCCGCCCGCTGCGAGGCCGTAAACAGGGGCGAGATCAATCGTTCCGCTATCGCCTCATGGTCCGTTTTCTGTATGCAGCGTATCTCGCGTTTGCGCTGTATCTGCTCTATCCGATGGTCCAGAACACGCTGGCCTTCAGTGCGGGCTGTATCGTCGGCGCGCTGCCGGGCGGTGCGCGCGACGTGCCCAAGCCTTCCGCGAGCGACGCGCACGCGCATCCCGGGCGATGTGTCGCGACGGCGCAGAGCGGTGGACGCTCTTCTGCCGAGATCCACTGACGTCGCTCGTTCGTACCGGCTGCGCTAGCGTCGTGCGTGCGGGGCTGGCCATTCGGCCAGGTTGATGCGTGCGCCGTCCACGCGGATCATGGACGACGTCGCGGTGCTTGCCGACCGCGGCGTGCGTGAACGGCCACGGCGATCGCGCCGATGCGGCGCGTCAATACGATGAGCGATACGGCGTGCCCTGGTCGAAGCGGCTCTGCCAATGCGCGAGGTAGCGCGACGCGAGCTGCGGGTTGTTCCACACCACGACGACGTTCTCCGAATTACGGCTGGCGGCCGACGCGCTGTAATTGAACGAGCCCGTCTCGACATGCTCGGCGTCGATCACGAGGTACTTGTCATGGTGGATCGCGTACACATCGATCGTGCGTGTCGGGATGCCCGCGTTGACGAGCAGGTTCAATGCCTGCTGGCTGCTTTTCGCGCGGTTGCCCTTGTCGTCCACGACCACCGCGACGTTGACGCCGCGCCGCTTCGCGGCGAGCAGCGCGCGCGTGATCGGCGGCGACGTGAACGAATAGGCGGCCACGCGGATGGAAGTGCGTGCTGCGCCGATCGCCTTCAGCACCAGCGCCTCGGCGCCGCCATCGGGCGAGAACGCCGATTCGACGACCTGCGTGGCGGGCGCTGCATGGGTGGGGGCGGGCAGCAGCTGCGTGACGAAATCGATCGCCTGCTGAAGCAGCGATTCGTTGTGCGTCTTGCCGAACGCGGCGAACGGAGTGGCGAGCAGGGAAGCGGCGAGACAGGCGGCGGCGAGGCGTTGGCGCGACAACATCGTGGACAGCGAATGATTTTGAGACAGCGGGCCGTGAGTGTAACGCAGACAGGGCGGCGCGGCCACGCCCGGATGTGGATGCAACGGACGACGTGGCGGGTGCGGGTACCGGGATCGCCTGCGGCAACGTGCGGCGCCCGGGGCAGCAGGCGGTCCGTAAGCGTACGCACGGCCCATCTGAACGGCGCGCGCCGATGTGATAGCGTTCCTGCTTTCCACTGACGCGACGGGAGCACCATGGAATACCGCACACTCGGCGATTCCGGCATCGAGGTCAGCCTGATCGGCCTGGGCACGATGACTTGGGGCGAGCAGAATTCGGAGCGCGACGCGCACGAGCAGATCGATTACGCGCTCGCGCAGGGCGTGACGCTGATCGATACCGCGGAGATGTACCCGGTGCCGCCGAAGGCCGACACGCAGGGCCGCACCGAGCAGTACATCGGCACCTGGCTCGCGCAACATCGTGCGCAGCGCGCACGCATCGTGCTCGCGACGAAAATCGCCGGCCCGGCGCGACAGCCGCACAACCCGCGTCACATTCGCGGCGAAGGCAATCAGTTCGACCGCAAGAATCTGACCGAGGCGCTCGATGGCAGCCTGAAGCGTCTGCAGACCGACTATGTCGACCTGTACCAGCTGCACTGGCCCGATCGCAGCACGACGACGTTCGGCCGTAGCGCGTATCCGTGGATCGACGATGCCTATACGGTGCCGATCGAGGAAACGCTCGGCGTGCTCGCGGAGTTCGTGAAGGCCGGCAAGGTCCGCGCGATCGGCGTGTCGAACGAAACGCCGTGGGGCGTCGCGCAGTTCCTGCGCGCGGCCGAGCGGCTCGGGTTGCCGCGCATCGCGAGCATCCAGAATCCGTACAGCCTGCTGAACCGCACGTTCGAGAATGGCCTGTCGGAGTTCACCCATCGTGACGGCATCGGTCTGCTCGCGTATTCGCCGCTCGCGTTCGGCTGGCTGTCGGGCAAGTACGAAAACGGCGCGCGGCCGGCCGGTGCGCGCATCACGCTGTTCGAGCGCTTTCAGCGTTACAGCAAGCCGCACACCGTTGCCGCGACGTCGCGCTACGTCGCACTCGCGCAGCGCCACGGGTTGTCGCCCGCGCAGCTCGCGCTCGCGTTCGTCAACAGCCGGCCGTTCGTGCGCAGCAACCTGATCGGCGCGACGTCGCTCGAGCAGCTGAAGGAGAACATCGGCAGCATCGACGTGAAGCTGTCCGACGAGGTCCTCGCCGAAATCGACGCGCTGCACGAATTGCAGCCGAACCCGGCGCCGTAAGCGGCCTCGATCAACGCGCGGCATCGCTATCGATGCTGCGAGGTCGCTTCATGGCGCAGCGTGGTCAGCGCATCCCGAGCCGGATGCGCGCGCTCGGCTGTGCGGCAAGACCGAACGGCGCCAGCCCATCAGGTACAGTCCAGGCGCGAGCTGGTTGCCGGGCGGCGAGCGGCTGCTGCACTTCGCACGGCTGCCTGTTGGAGGTCGAGCACGCGATGAAGGAAATCGGCGTGCTGGAAGTGCTGTATGGCAGCGTGTTGAAGATTGTGTGCCCGGAGGGATTCTTGAGCGAGTTCCTGCCCGGCGCGCTCGCCGCCTTCAAGGCGCGCCGCGCCGGTTTCTCGCTGTGGCGCCCGTGCGCGCTTTTCGCGATCACCTGCTCGACGCGATGAGCGCCACGCCGACCGCACGCCGCCGGCGACGCCCGGCCGTGAGATAATTGCGAATCCGCCTTCCGTGCCCGTGCGGCTCGCCGAGCCGCATCGCCCCTGTTCGACGCCAAATTGAAGAACCTGATTGTCACCCTCGATCGCGCCGGCGAGTTCGACGAGATCATCGACGTGCGCACGCCGCTCGAGTTCGCCGAGGACCACATCCCCGGCGCGCTGAACGCGCCCGTACTCAGTAACGAGGAGCGCGTGATCGTCGGCACGATGTACCGTCAGGTGTCGCCGTACGAAGCGACGCGGGTCGGCGCGGCGATGGTCGCGCGCAACATCGCGCGGCATCTCGATACCACCTTCGCCGACCGTCCGCGCAACTGGCGGCCGCTGATCTATTGCTGGCGCGGCGGCAAGCGCTCGGGTTCGATGACGGCCTGGTTCAACCTGATCGGCTGGCAGGCGCGCCAGCTCGACGGTGGCTACAAGGCATACCGGCGCTCGGTGTGCGCGACGCTCGATACGCTGCCCACGCAGTTTCGCTATATCACGCTCGTCGGTCATACGGGCTGCGGCAAGACACGGCTGCTGAACGCGCTGCGCGCAGAAGGGGCGCAGACGCTCGATCTCGAGGCGCTCGCCCGTCATCGCGGCTCGCTGCTCGGCGCGCTGCCGGGCGTGTCGCAGCCGACGCAGAAGGCGTTCGATTCGGGGCTGGTCGGGACGCTCGAACGTTTCGACCCCGCGTGGCCGGTGTTCGTCGAGTCCGAAAGCCGCAAGATCGGGCTGGTGCAACTGCCGCTCGCCTTGCTCGATGCGTTCCGTGCGGGGCCGTGGGTGCAGGTCGAGGCCGCGCACGACGAGCGCATCGCGTTCCTGCTCGACGACTATGCGCATCTGTTCGACGACCGCGACGCGTTCAAGGCGCAACTCGCGCGGCTGATCGGGCTGCACAGCCGCGAAGAGGTCGCGCACTGGAGCGCGCTGGTCGACGCCGATGCGCGCGCCGACCTGTTCCGCGCGCTGATCGACCGGCATTACGATCCTGCCTATGCGCGCACCTATCGTTCGTCGTACGACAGACCGAACCGCGTGCTGACGTTCACGTTCCGGCCGAACGCAGCCGACGCGCGCGATCAGGCGCGCGCGTTGCTCGATGCGCTCGCGCAGGCCGGCCTGCCGGCATCGCCCGCGGGCGATGCGGCGGCGCGTGCCGACACCAATACCGATACCCACAACAACGCAACGACTCCCACACGATGACGACCACACGCTCCCAACCCAGTCCGGCGCTCGGCTGGATGACCTTCCTGCTGATCGCAGTCGCGGGCCTGTTCTACGTGAAATGGTTCCCGTACTACAACAAGGCGTTCGTCGCCGCCGAGCATCACTCGATCGGCAACTCGATCCTGATGGGCACGTCGGCGAACGCGCCCGAACCGTCGCTGAAGGCGGCGCTCGACTACGCATGGGCGTACGGCAAGGCGATCTGGCAGGCGATGGTGCTCGGCCTGCTGCTCGGTTCGGCCGTGCAGGCGCTGTTGCCCGCGCACTGGGTCGCGCGCGTGCTCGGTCGCAGCGGCTTCGGCAGCGTCGCCGCGGGCGGCCTGCTGTCGCTGCCGGGCATGATGTGCACCTGCTGCGCGGCGCCGGTCGTCGCGGGCCTGCGCGCGCGGCATGCATCGCCGGGCGGTGCGGTCGCGTTCTGGCTCGGCAACACGGTGCTCAATCCGGCCGCGCTGGTGTTCATGGGCTTCGTGCTCGGCTGGCAATGGAGCGCGCTGCGTCTCGTGCTCGGCGTCGCGATGGTGTTCGGGATCGGCTATCTGCTGAACCGCATCGCGCGCCCCGAGGATCGCAGCATCGACGACGCGCAGCTCGCCGCGCTGGCGGCCGAGCAGGCCGCCGCGGGCAATCCGTTCGTCCGCTGGGTGAAGCTGCTCGCGCGCATGGCCGTGCGGCTCGTGCCCGAATACATCGTGCTCGTGCTGCTGCTCGGCGCGGCGCGCGCGTGGCTGTTCCCGCACATCGGTCCGGACATCGGCAACCATCTCGGCTGGATCGTCGCGTTCGCGGTCGCCGGTACGCTGTTCGTGATCCCGACCGCCGGCGAGGTGCCGATCATCCAGGCGATGCTGTCGCTCGGCATGGGCGTCGGCCCGGCCGCCGCGCTGCTGATGACGCTGCCGCCGATCAGCGTGCCGTCGCTCGCGATGCTCGCGCGCTCTTTCAAGCCGTACATGCTGGCGATCGTCTCGGTGCTCGTCGTCGTGTTCGGGGTCGTGAGCGGGCTGCTCGCGATCGCGTTCGGGTTCTGACCGGCGGCCGGCGCCGTATTGGCGGATGCTCGCTGCTGCCGCCGCTGTCACCGCAGTAGCCGCGCGCGACAGCCGCCCATGCGGACCAGCGAGCCGGCCGTGTGCGCGTGCCCGGTGACCGGCCGGCCGGCGCGCCGCCCGCGCCTCGTATTCACCCGGCGCCGCCGCTACACGCGTGCGGTGCCCTTTACAAGAAGCAAACAGGAAAACGCATGACCCAACCGAAGATTCATCCTCGACTCGAAAAGGCGCTGACGCGCGGCGATCTCGCGATCCGCCAGGCCAATTCCGCACGCGCCACGGCCGTGCTGAACGCGCTCGGCACGATGATCATCGAAGCGTCCGCCACGATCGGCGTCGAAGCGAGCATCGAGATTCCGCACGGCGATCGCATCTACGACCCGGTCAACGGGCTGTGGCCGCAAAAGATGCTGGTGTCGTTCGACGGTCCGGTAGCCGAGGCCGACGCGGAGGAATTGCGCGCGGTCTATCTGATCGCCGACGATCCCGGCACGCAGTTCCGCGTCGAGTGGCATCGCGCGGACGGCAAGCTCGGTCGTCAGGAAGGCGGCCCGCTGGCGACCGTCGCGTTCCTGACCGACGTCGAAATTCCGTGGAGCGACGACGACGAGTGACGTCGTCGTCGGCTCGGCACACCGGCCGGCGCGGTATGCGCGTGCGCGTCAGCGCATCATCCGCCGCCGGAACAGCCACGCCGACACCACGAAGCCGCTGAGCGCATAGGCGGCGAGCACCGCGACGTGCAGCCCGACGTCGGTTGCCGGCCGGCCGAGCATCGCGGGCCGGATCAGTTCGACCGCGTTCGCGAGCGGCAGCAGATGCGCGGCGTGCTGCGCGAGCGGCGGCAACTGCGTGATCGGGAAGAACACGCCGGACAGCAGCAGCATCGGCGTCAGCACGAGCGTCTGGTAGAACATGAAGAAGTCGTAGGACGGCGCGAGCGCGGTGACGATCATCGCGGTGCTCGCGAACGCGAGGCCGGCGAGCGCGATCACCGGCAGCGCCGCGAGCATCGACGGAAACCGCGCATAGCCGAGCAGGCCGGCGACCAGCATGATCGCGGCGCCCGACAACAGCGCCTTGCTCGCGCCCCAGACGATCTCCCCGAGCACGATGTCGCCGAGCGCGAGCGGCGTGTGCATGATCGCTTCCCACGTGCGCTGCACGTGCATGCGCGAGAAGCCCGAATACATCGACTCGAAGCTCGCGGACATCATCACGCTCGAACCGACCGTGCCGGCCGCGAGGAACGCGATATACGACACGCCGTCGACGTGCCCGAGCATCAGCCCCAGCCCGAATCCCAGCCCGAACAGGTAGATCATCGGATCGGCGAGATTGCCGAACAGCGACGCGAGCGCGAGCTTTCGCCACACCAGATAATTGCGCCGCCACACCGCGATCCAGTTGGTCGCATTCGCGGGCAGCGCGATCGCGAAGCGCGTTTCGCGCGGCGGGGCGGACGATGTGGAGGCGGAATAGTTGCGAACGTCCATGGTCGGTCAGTCCTGCATTTCGCGGCCCGTGAGCCGCAGGAACACGTCTTCCAGATTGGCCGGACGGTGCAGATAGCGCAATCCCGCACGGCCTTTGAGTCGCGCGGCGAGCGGTTCGGGGTCGCTCACGTAGCAGAACAGCGTTTCGCCGCTGATCTCGGTGCGCTCGGCGAACGACGCCACCTCGTCGCGCAGCGCGACCGGATCCGGCCCGTAGATCTCGATCACGTCGCAACCGATCTCCGACTCGATCAGCGCGTGCGGCGCGCCTTCGGCGATCTTGCGGCCTTCCTCGATCACGCACAGCCGATCGCACAGGCGCTCGGCTTCTTCCATGAAGTGCGTCGTGATCAGGATCGTCTTGCCGCGCGCGAGCAGCGAGCGCAAGCGCTCCCACATCAGGTGCCGCGCCTGCGGATCGAGGCCGGTCGTCGGCTCGTCGAGCACCAGCACGTCGGGATCGTTCACGAGCGCCCGCGCGAGCGTCAGGCGCCGCTTCATGCCGCCCGACAACTCGCCGACGCGCGCGTCCGCCTTGTTCTCCAGCTTCGCGAATTCGAGCAGCGGCGGCACGAGTGCGCGCGCGGCCGGCGCGGAGATCCCGAAATAGCGGCTGAACACGAGCAGGTTCTCGCGGACCGCGAAGTCCGGATCGAGATTGTCGAATTGCGGCACGACGCCGACGCGCCGGCGCGCATGGCGGGCGCGCGACGGGACCGGCTCGCCGCAGAGCGAAATGGCGCCCGCGTCCGGATAGACGAGGCCGAGCAGCATTTTCAGTGTGGTGGTCTTGCCGGCGCCGTTCGGGCCGAGCAGCCCGTAGCATTCGCCGGCCTCGACGTGGAAGGACAGGTCGTTGACGACGAGTCGGTCGCCATAGCGTTTTTCGACGTTCCGGAAATCGATCGGTGCAACGGACATGGGCAGGGTGTCGTTGTGAACGGGCGCCGCCGCGCCGGCCGGCTCGGCGGATGCCACGCGCCGCATGCGAACGGCTCGGACTGTCGCCGGTCACACGGACATGGCTCGCGTGCCCGCGCTGACGGCACGGACGACCCATTCTAGTGCATCGACCGCGCTGCTTCAGCGCGGGCCTGCGGTTTGCGTCGGATGCGCACACGAATCGTGCGCTGCATCATCGCCGACGCGCGTGGTGCGGCGAATCAGCGTTTTCCATCCCTTGCGCGTTGGATTGCGGCGCACCATGATGATTGCATAGCGCACGTAGTCGCGACCGGGAGGTTTCATGGCTAGCTACAACAAGATTCTGCTTTGCTACGACGGCACGCTCGAGGGACGCAAGGCACTGCGGTGCGGTGCGAATCTCGCGCTCGACCTGAAGGCGGAAACGCATTTGCTGTCGGTCGTCGACATGCGCTCGAGCATCGCGCAGAGCGCGGGACTGCTGACCGATGTCGCGTGCGGCCGCTTCGAGGAAACCGCGCGCGAGATCCTCCAGGAAGGGGTGAACTGGCTGCGCGAGCGCGGCGTGCAGGCCGAAGGTCATTTTGCGTTCGGCTACCCGATCGACGAAATCGCGAACCTCGCAACCGAGATCGGCGCCGACCTCGTCGTCGTCGGCCATCGCTGTCGTAGCGGATTGTCTAGATGGTGGATGGGGGCCGGCAACACGCTACTGCTCGATCGCGTGAACTGCAGCATCCTCGTCGCATGTTCGTCGGCCCAGGAGCAGAAGGCCGAAATCGCACGCGAGCGCGAGGCGGCTACCGCGAGCGGTAAATAGTGGGCTAATGGCACGAGGATGCACGCGTTTGCCGCATGACCAGCTCGCTGGCTTCGCGATGAGCGCGTGCCGCATCCGCGGCATCGCCTACCGGCAACGCGCGCTCAACCGTGCAGGTCGATTGCCGCGAGCTTCCACGTAAACTGGCCGAAGCGGTGGAAAATCGCCGCGTAGCGTGTGTCGTCGGCGCTGCGCTGGTATGTCACGACGAACTCGTCGATATTGCGGTAGCCCGCGCTCATTTGCTGCGTCCGGCTGGGTTCGCTCGCGCCGGCGGGCGCGGGCGCCGGGACCGATGTGGCGCCGCTGGCGGGTGCCGGCACGCTCGCTGGACTGCCGGCGCTCGTCGGTGGCACAGCCGGCGCGCTGGCTGGCGCGGTGCCTGACGGCGACCCCGACGGCGAGCCGGCCCATTCGGGAGGCCGTTCGCCGGGACTACCGCGCGGCGGGATGCCGCTCATCAACGCTGCAACACCTTCCGGCGTCGCGTACGCGTCGACCAGCGGGCCGATCAACGCAGACCCGATCAACGCGCCCAGCACCGCGAACGGATTGTTCTTCTTCACCGCGTCGATCCGGCGCATCAATTCTTCCGTGACCTGCTGCTTCAGACTGATGCGCAGCGACGGAAAATCGACGTACTCGCTGACCGCCTGCGCATCGCGCGCATCGATTGCCGATTTGAGCCGGCCGAGTGCCACGTATGGCGACGCATATGCGTAACCGATCGCCGCCAGTACGGCGACGATCAGCATGGCGATCAGTAGCGGCTTGAGCCGCCGGACGCGGCCCGCAGATCCAGTCACGATGCCTCCGGTGCGGATGGGTTCCGCCCTCAGAGACCGTGGTGCGCTGCCGATCGTTCCTCGGCGATGCAACGGTCGATCATCCGGCAGACGGCGTCGATCGTCCCCACCATGATCAGGCGCGAGCGGCCGTGATAGACGCGCACCGGTGCGCGGCGCGCCGGTTCCGCATGATTCAGGCCGGCATTCAGCGAGACCCGCGCGAATGCGGGCAGCGCCGACGGCAGCAGCGACGCCTGCCGTTCGACTGCGACTTCTTCGCTCACTGCGGGCGCCGCAGCGGACAGCGGCGCGCAGGGCGTGCGGCCGCGCAGGTGACGCAGGCGGCCGAATTGACGGAAAGGCAGCAGACGGGACAGGCGTTCCATGGTGTTCTCCTCAGCGAGACCGATTGTCAGAGTTCGCCCGAGCGGATCAGCCCGACGGCGATGCCTTCCAGCGCAAATTCCGCGCTGCCGGCTTTGACGAAGATGTTTTCGTAATCCGGGTTCTCCGCGATCAGCTCGATGCCGCCGGGACGGCGCATCAGGCGCTTGACGGTGACGTCGTCGCCCAGCCGCGCGACGATGATCTGGCCGTCCTTCGCTTCGGTGCGCTTTTGCACCGCGAGGAGGTCGCCGTCGAGAATGCCGGCGTCGCGCATCGACAGGCCGCGCACCTTCAACAGATAGTCGGGCTTGCTCGTGAAGAGCGCCGGATCGCACGCGTAATGCTGCGAGATGTGTTCCTGCGCAAGGATCGGGCTACCGGCAGCGACGCGGCCGACGAGCGGCAGCGACAACTGCATCAGCCCGGCGTGCGGCAACGTGAACTGGTGCGGCATGTCGTCGATGCCGAGCAGGCGGATGCCGCGCGAGGCGCCTGCCGCCAGCTCGATCACGCCCTTGCGCGCCAGCGCGCGCAGGTGCTCCTCGGCTGCATTCGGCGAGCTGAAGCCCAGTTCGGCGGCGATCTCGGCGCGCGTGGGCGGGAAACCCGAGCGCTCGATCGCGCGGCGGATCAAGTCGAACACTTGCTGCTGACGTGCGGTGAGTTTGGTCATGGCTCAACTGTATGGATAGACAGTGAGCTGTATTTTTATACAGTACTTCGCGAATTTCAAGTGTTACTTGAGGTTCGATGCGATCGCGCCGGTTCCGCCGTCGTTTTGCGACGTCCCGACGCCGGTTCATCCGCCGCAACCGTCCGCCCAGTCTGCGTTAGCACTTTTGAGTATTAAAAAATGAAGAACGATTATTTTTAATAATGTAACCCGTTCGTTAGACTGGCCCGACATCGCAACACCGACGACACTGGAGAACCAATGATGGCGAAGCGCAATACGGGGCTGGGCGGCGCAGCGGGGCGCCTGATCGCAACACTGGCGCTGGGCGCGGCGGCCGCGCTCGGCGTCGCCTCGCACGCATGGGCCGACACGACGTTCCTGAACGTGTCCTACGACCCGACGCGCGAGCTGTACCAGGACTACAACCAGGCGTTCGGCAAGGAATGGAAGGCGAAGACGGGCGAGACGGTCAACTTCAAGCAGTCGCACGGCGGCTCGGGCGCGCAGGCGCGCTCGGTGCTCGACGGGCTGCAGGCCGACGTGGTCACGCTCGCGCTGGCATACGACATCGATGCGCTCGCGAACAAGGGGCTCGTCGCGAAGGACTGGCAGAAGCGCCTGCCGGACAACGCATCGCCGTACACGTCGACGATCGTGTTCCTGGTGCGCAAGGGCAACCCGAAGGGCATCAAGGACTGGGACGATCTGACCAAGCCCGGCATTTCGATCGTCACGCCGAACCCAAAGACCTCGGGCGGCGCGCGCTGGAACTATCTGGCCGCGTGGGCGTACGCGGTGCACAAGCCGGGCGGCAGCGAGCAGAGCGCGAAGGAGTTCGTGACGAAGCTCTACAAGAATGCAGGCGTGCTCGACTCCGGCGCGCGCGGCGCGACGACGAGCTTCGTGCAGCGCGGCATTGGCGACGTGCTGATCGCGTGGGAGAACGAGGCGTTCCTGTCGATCAAGGAATTCGGCACCGACAAGTTCGAGATCGTGGTGCCGTCGGTGAGCATCCTCGCCGAGCCGCCCGTCGCGGTGGTCGACAAGGTGGTCGACAAGAAGGGCACGCGCAAGCTGGCCGAGGCCTACCTGAATTTCCTGTACAGCCCGCAGGGCCAGGAGATCGCCGCGCGCAACTACTACCGGCCGCGCTCGAAGAACGTGCCGGCGGAGCTGACGAAGCAGTTCCCGAAGCTCAAGCTGTACACGGTGGACGACACGTTCGGCGGCTGGACGAATGCGCAGAAGACGCATTTCGCGGACGGCGGCGTGTTCGATTCGATCTACAAGCCGCAATAACGCCACGCAGTAACGACACGCAGCACACGATAACGACAGCGGCGCGCCACGACAGCGCGCCGCATACCCGACGGGCCGGCGCGCGATTCCGAGCGCCGGCATATGCGTCGGGCCCATGAGCAGCATCGACCCAGCAAGAGCATCCGATGACGACGTACATCTTTCGCAAGCCGAGCGCGCTGCCCGGTTTCGGCGTGACGCTCGGCATCACGGTGGCGTATTTGAGCCTCGTGGTGCTGATTCCGCTCGCCGCCACATTTCTCAAGACCGCGACCTTGTCGTGGGACCAGTTCGTCGCGGCCGTCACGTCGCCGCGCGTGCTCGCGTCGTACCGGCTGACGTTTTCGGCCGCACTCGGCGGCGCGTTGATCAACGCCGTGTTCGGCTTTCTCGTCGCGTGGGTGCTGGTGCGCTACACGTTCCCGTTCAAGCGGGTCGTCGATGCGATCGTCGACCTGCCGTTCGCGCTGCCGACGTCCGTCGCCGGCATCTCGCTCGCGGCCGTCTACGCGACCAACGGCTGGGTCGGCCAGTATCTCGCGCCGCTCGGCATCAAGATCGCGTTCACGCCGGCCGGCGTGCTGGTCGCGTTGACGTTCATCGGGCTGCCGTTCGTCGTGCGCACCGTGCAGCCCGTGCTCGAGGATTTCGAGCGCGAGCAGGAGGAGGCCGCCGCATGCCTCGGCGCGTCGCGCTGGCTCACGTTCCGCCGCGTCGTGCTGCCGGCCTTGCTGCCCGCGCTGCTCACCGGCTTCGCGCTCGCGTTCGCGCGCGCGCTGGGCGAGTACGGGTCGGTGATCTTCATCGCCGGCAACGTGCCGATGAAGTCGGAGATCACATCGCTGCTGATCATCACGAAGCTCGAGCAGTACGACTACGCGGGCGCGACCGCGCTGGCGGTCGTGATGCTGGTCGTGTCGTTCCTGATGCTGCTGCTGATCAACACGCTGCAGTGGTATCTGCAGCGCCGCACGAGCCGGGGCGCGAGCGCGCCCGTCGCGGTGGCCGCGAGCGCCGCGGGAGGTGCGCAATGAGCCGCCAGTCCAGCATCGTGTCGAACAACCATGCCGCCGCGCACGCCCGCGCGGCGACGCGGCTCGATCCCGTGAGCGAGCCGCGCGCCGTGCGCTGGCTGCTGATCGGCGTCGCGCTCGCGTTCCTCGCGTTCTTCCTCGTCGTGCCGCTCGCCGCGGTGTTCTTCGAGGCGCTGCGCAAGGGCGTCGGCTTCTATCTCGAATCGCTCGCCGATCCGGACGCGTGGTCGGCGATCAGGCTGACGCTGACGGTGGCCGTGATCGCGGTGCCGCTCAATCTCGTGTTCGGCGTGTGCGCGTCGTGGGCGATCGCGAAGTTCGAGTTCCGCGGCAAGGCGTTGCTGACCACGCTGATCGACCTGCCGTTCTCCGTGTCGCCGGTGATCTCGGGGCTCGTCTACGTGCTGTTGTTCGGTGCGCAGGGCTGGCTCGGGCCGTGGCTGCAGGACCACGACGTGCAGATCATCTTCGCGGTGCCGGGCATCGTGCTCGCGACGATCTTCGTCACGTTCCCGTTCGTCGCGCGCGAGCTGATCCCGCTGATGCAGGCGCAGGGCAGCGACGAGGAGGAAGCCGCGCGCGTGCTCGGCGCGTCGGGCTGGCAGATCTTCCGGCGCGTGACGTTGCCGAACGTGAAGTGGGGCCTGCTGTACGGCGTGATCCTCTGCAATGCGCGCGCGATGGGCGAGTTCGGCGCGGTGTCGGTCGTGTCCGGCCACATCCGCGGCGTGACCGACACGATGCCGCTGCACGTCGAGATCCTGTACAACGAATACAACTTCGCGGCGGCGTTCGCGGTGGCGTCGGTGCTTGCGCTGCTCGCGCTCGTCACGCTCGCGCTGAAGCTGCTCGCCGAGCGTCACCTCGCCGCCGAACTGGCCGGGGCACGCGACGACGTTCCCGCTCATGCCGGCCCCGTCGCGGCCGTTTCGTCGAAATCGTAAAGAGGCAAACAGAATGGGTATCACCGTCCGTCATCTTCAGAAGCGCTTCGGCGATTTCACCGCGCTCGACAACGTGTCGCTCGATTTCCCGCCGGGCGAGCTCGTCGCGCTGCTCGGGCCGTCCGGCTGCGGCAAGACCACGCTGCTGCGCGTGATCGCGGGCCTCGAGCACGCGGACGCCGGCCAGGTCGTGCTGCAGGGCCTCGACGTCGCGTCGGTCGGCGCGCGCGATCGCCAGGTCGGCTTCGTGTTCCAGCATTACGCGCTGTTCCGCCACATGACCGTGTTCGAGAACGTCGCGTTCGGCCTGCGCGTGAAGCCGCGCCGCGAACGCCCGTCGGAAACGGTGATTCGCGACAAGGTGCACGAGCTGCTGAAGCTCGTGCAGCTCGACTGGCTCGCGCAGCGCTATCCGTCCGAACTGTCGGGCGGCCAGCGCCAGCGCATCGCGCTGGCTCGCGCGCTCGCGGTGGAGCCGAAGGTGCTGCTGCTCGACGAGCCGTTCGGCGCGCTCGACGCGAAGGTGCGCAAGGAACTGCGCAGCTGGCTGCGGCGCCTGCACGACGACCTGCACATCTCGACGATCTTCGTCACGCACGACCAGGAGGAGGCGCTCGAAGTGGCCGATCGCATCGTCGTGCTGAACCGCGGTCACGTCGAGCAGGTCGGCAGCCCGCAGGACGTCTACGACCATCCGCAAAGCGCGTTCGTCTACGAATTCCTCGGCGCGGCGAACCGGCTGCCGGGCACGGTCGCCGCGCGCGGTTTCGTCGCCGAGGGCGCGGCGGCGTCGATCGCGGTCGACGCCGATTTCGCGGGCCCCGCACACGCCTACGTGCGGCCGCACGACCTGCAGCTGTGGCCGGTGGGCGACGGCCATCGCGACGGCATCGCGGTGGACGTGCGCCGCGTGATTCCGCTCGGCGGTTCGGTGCGCGTCGAGCTGGAGGCGCGCACGGGCGGGGCGCTGGAAGCCGAGCTCGATCGCGACGCGTGGCGTGCGCTCGCGCTGCAGGTCGGCGACGGCGCGACGGCCGTGCCGCGCGCGCTGCGGGTCTTTCCCGCACACTGACGCCCGAACCCGGTCATGAGAAGAGGGCGGATACCGCTCCCGATCGATCTTCGAACAACGACAGCCCAAGAGGCATACCCATGAATTTTCAGCAATTGCGCTTCGTGCGCGAGGCCGTGCGCCAGAACATGAACCTGACCGAAGTCGCGAACGTGCTGTACACGTCGCAGTCGGGCGTGTCGAAGCAGATCAAGGATCTCGAGGACGAGCTGGGCGTCGACATCTTCATCCGGCGCGGCAAGCGGCTCACCGGCCTCACCGAGCCGGGCAAGGCCGTGCACCAGCTGATCGAGCGGATGCTGCTCGACGCCGAGAACCTGCGGCGCGTCGCGCGCCAGTTCGCCGATCAGGACAGCGGCCACCTCGTCGTCGCGACGACGCACACGCAGGCGCGCTACGCGCTGCCGAAGGTGATCCGCCAGTTCACCGAAGTGTTCCCGAAGGTGCATCTCGCGCTGCGCCAGGGTAGCCCGCAGCAGATCGCGCAGATGATCCTGAACGGCGAAGCCGATCTCGGCATCTCGACCGAGGCGCTCGACCGCTATCCGGACATCGTCACGTTCCCGTGCTATTCGTGGCACCACACGGTCGTCGTGCCCAAAGGGCATCCGCTCGTCGGACGCGAGCATCTGACGCTCGACGAGATCGCCGAATATCCGATCATCACCTACGACCAGGATTTCACCGGCCGCTCGCACATCGACCAGGCGTTCGCGCAGGCCGGCGCGGTGCCCGACGTCGTGCTGACCGCGATCGATGCTGACGTCATCAAGACTTACGTCGAGCTCGGGATGGGGATCGGCGTGGTCGCGGCGATGGCGTTCGATCCGCAGCGCGACACGGGGCTCGTCGCGCTCGACACGCAGCACCTGTTCGAGGCGAGCACGACCCGCGTCGGGCTGCGCAAAGGCGCGTTCCTGCGCGCCTATGCTTACCGCCTGATCGAGATGTTCGCGCCGCAGTTGAACGAAGCCGAGATCGCGGCGCAGTTGCGCGAGGCGGTGTAACTGGCGGCGAAGTGAAGGGCGGCAGGCGGGCGCTCGCCTGCCGATCCCTGCGGCCGCGCGACGACGCGGCATCGCGTGGTCCGGCCGGCCGGGCGCGGCTGACGGTGCGCTGCCGCGATTCACGCGACGGTCTGAAGCGCATCGCCTCGGCTGGAGGTGGCACATCCGCCACATCTGGAAACACCGCGCCGGCAAGTCCTGCCGCAACGTACCGCCGCAGCATAACCAGCCATCGCGGCGTAACGCACCCCAGCCCGCTCAGAACAAACCCTTAAATAGCGATCGCCCGGGTTGCGCGCCGAACCGAAACGGTACAGCATAGCCGTCACTCCGCCGGCTTCCCGCCGGCGGTGGCGCGTCGACGACAGCGCGCGCCAGGCAGTCGGCCGTCTGCCCCGTTTCCATTTCGTGATACCGACAAGCAGCATCGATGGCCAATGTCCGGCTCATGTAGCGCAAACGTTTGCTTGCATTAAAACAACAGCCAAACAAAACAATCCGGCCCGCCGGGCCGATCGCCAGGAGATGAGTATGAAGGTCCTGTTTCGCCGTCGCTTCCTGACCGCCGCGCTCGCCGCCGTCGCGGTCGCCGCCACCCCGGCCGCGTATGCGCAGTCTGCGGCCAAGCCGAAGGTCGCGCTGGTGATGAAGTCGCTCGCCAACGAGTTCTTCCTGACGATGGAAAACGGCGCGAAGGAATACCAGAAGCACAACGCCGGCCAGTTCGACCTGGTCACGAACGGCATCAAGGACGAGACCGACACCGCCAACCAGATCCGCATCGTCGAGCAGATGATCGTGTCGAAGGTCGACGCGATCGTGCTCGCGCCGGCCGATTCGAAGGCGCTCGTGCCGGTGGTGAAGAAGGCGGTCGACGCGGGCATCGTCGTCGTGAACATCGACAACCGGCTCGATCCCGACGTGCTGAAGTCGAAGAACCTGAACGTGCCGTTCGTCGGCCCGGACAACCGCAAGGGCGCGCGCAAGGTCGGCGACTACCTCGCGAAGAGGCTCAAGGCGGGCGACCAGGTCGGCATCGTCGAAGGCGTGTCGACGACCACCAACGCGCAGCAGCGCACGGCCGGCTTCCAGGATGCGATGAAGGCGGGCGGCATGAAGGTCGTGTCGGTGCAGTCGGGCGAATGGGAGATCGACAAGGGCAACGCGGTCGCGTCCGCGATGCTCAACGAATACCCGAACCTGCGCGCGCTCCTGTGCGGCAACGACAACATGGCGATCGGCGCCGTGTCGGCGGTGCGGGCGGCGGGCAAGCAGGGCAAGGTGCTGGTGGTCGGCTACGACAACATCAACGCGATCAAGCCGATGCTGAAGGACGGCCGCGTGCTCGCGACCGCCGACCAGTACGCGGCGAAGCAGGCGGTGTTCGGCATCGACACGGCGCTGAAGGCCATCGCCGAGCATCGCAAGCAGTCTGAGCTGTCCGGCGTGGTCGAGACGCCGGTCGACCTCGTCACCAAGTGACCACGTGACGCCGCACCGATGACGGCCGCCGTCCCTCAAGAATTCCGGGCGGCGGCCGTTATCTGGAGTGAGCGCGATCACGGCCACGGCATACCCATGCACTTGTGAGCGTCATAACCGCACGCCGCGGGCGCGCGGCCGCAACCAGGATCGCGATGGAACCGACCTTCCAACCTTCCCGTCCAGTCGTCCCCGTGCTCGCCGTATCCGGCGTGGGCAAGACCTACGCCGAACCGGTGCTCGCCGACGTCACGCTGACGCTCGCGGCGGGCCAGGCGCTCGCGCTGACCGGCGAGAACGGCGCGGGCAAGAGCACGCTGTCGAAGATCATCGGCGGGCTGGTCGAGCCGACGACCGGCACGATGCAGCTCGGCGGCGACGCGTATGCGCCGGCCAGCCGCACGCAGGCCGAGGCGCTCGGCGTGCGCATGGTGATGCAGGAGCTGAACCTGCTGCCGACGCTGACGGTCGCCGAGAACCTGTTTCTGAACCGGCTGCCGCGGCGCTTCGGCATCATCGACCGCGCGCGGCTGCGCGCCGATGCGCGGGCCGCGATGGCGCAGGTCGGGCTCGACGCGATCGATCCCGATACGCCGGTCGGCGCGCTCGGCATCGGCCATCAACAGATGGTCGAGATCGCGCGCAATCTGATCGGCGACTGCCGCGTGCTGATCCTCGACGAGCCGACCGCGATGCTGACCGCGCGCGAGGTCGAACTGCTGTTCGAGCAGATCGACCGCTTGAAGGCGCGCGGCGTCGCGATCGTCTATATCTCGCACCGGCTCGAGGAGCTCGCGCGCGTTGCCGAGCGGGTCGCGGTGCTGCGCGATGGCCGGCTCGTGCACGTCGGCGACATGGCCGCGATCAGCGCCGACGGGCTCGTCACGCTGATGGTTGGCCGCGAGCTCGGCGAGCACATCGATCTCGGCGCGCGCCGGATCGGCGCGCCGCGCCTCGTCGTGTCGGGCATGACGCGCGGCACGGCCGTGCAGGACGTGTCGCTCGAAGTGCGCGCCGGCGAGATCTTCGGCATCTCCGGGCTGATCGGCGCGGGGCGCACCGAATTGCTGCGGCTGATCTACGGCGCGGACACGCCCGATACGGGCATGATCGCGGTCGGCGAACCGCCGCAGCCGGTGCGCATCCAGTCGCCGGTCGACGCGGTCGCGCACGGCATCGCGCTGATCACCGAGGACCGCAAGGGCGAAGGGCTGCTGCTCACGCAATCGGTCGCCTCCAACGTGTCGCTCGGCCAGCTCGATCGGCTCGCGCGCGGCGGCGTCGTCGATACGGCGCGCGAAACGGCGCTCGCCGAGCAGCAGATCGACGCGTTGCGGATCCGCACGCACGGCGCGGCGCAGCCAGTCGGCGAACTGTCGGGCGGCAACCAGCAGAAGGTCGTGATCGGCCGCTGGCTCGCACGTGACATGGGCGTGCTGCTGTTCGACGAGCCGACGCGCGGCATCGACGTCGGCGCGAAGTTCGAGATCTACACGCTGATGGGCGCGCTGGCGCGCGACGGCCGCGCGCTGGTGGTCGTATCGAGCGACCTGCGCGAGCTGATGCTGATCTGCGACCGGATCGGCGTGATGTCGGCCGGCCGCATGACCGCCGTGTTCGAACGCGGCAACTGGACTCAGGATGCGCTGCTGGCCGCCGCGTTCGCCGGCTTCGGCCGCGACGCGTTGCCGGACGGCACGCAGCATCCGGATGCGGGAGCGGCGCCGCGCGCGGCTTCCGCGGTTTCGACCACAGGACCACACTCATGACCCAGCCTCCCGTATCTCCGAGCGACGCAGGCGCACAGCAGGACCTGACCGGGCGCCGCGCGCGCACGCTGTCCGGCACACGGCTCGGCGTCTCGAACTACCTCGGGCTCGCCGGTGCGCTCGTCGCGATGGTCGCGCTGTTTTCGGCGCTGAGCTCGCACTTCCTGACCTACGACACGTTCAGCACGATCGCGAACCAGATTCCCGATCTCGTCGTGATGTCGGTCGGCATGACGTTCGTGCTGATCATCGCCGGCATCGACCTGTCGGTCGGCTCCGTCCTGGCGCTGGCCGCGTCGATGGTCAGCGTGGCCGCGCTGAAATGGCAGTGGGCGCCGTTGCCGGCCGCGCTGAGCGGCATCGCGGTCGCCACCGTGACCGGCTCGCTGACGGGCGCGGTGACGGTCGGCTGGCGGATTCCGTCGTTCATCGTGTCGCTCGGCGTGCTGGAAGGCGCGCGCGGGCTCGCGTACCAGCTGACGAATTCGCGCACCGCGTATATCGGCGACGCATTCGATTTCCTGTCGAACCCGATCGCGCTCGGCATTTCGCCGGCGTTCCTGATCGCGGTCGCGGTGATGATCGCCGCGCAGTTCGTGCTGACGCGCACCGTGTTCGGACGCTATCTCGTCGGAATCGGCACGAACGAAGAAGCCGTGCGGCTGGCAGGGGTTAACCCGCGGCCGTATAAAATCCTCGTATTCGCATTGATGGGCGCGCTTGCCGGGCTCGCGTCGCTGTTCCAGATTTCGCGGCTCGAAGCGGCGGACCCGAACGCGGGCGTGGGCCTCGAGCTGCAGGTGATCGCGGCCGTCGTGATCGGCGGCACGAGCCTGATGGGCGGGCGCGGCTCGGTGATCAGCACGTTCTTCGGCGTTTTGATCATCTCCGTGCTGGCGGCGGGGCTTGCGCAGATCGGCGCGAACGAGCCCACCAAACGGATCATCACGGGGGCGGTGATCGTGGTGGCCGTCGTGCTCGACACGTATCGCAGCCGGCGCTCGCGCGCACGGTAGAAGCCGGCGCTCGCGCGCACGGTAGAACAACATGGAACGCAGACCAAAGAGAAACGGGATATGGCGACGATCAAGGATGTAGCGGCCATGGCGGGCGTGTCGTTTACGACCGTCTCGCACGTAGTGAACAATTCGCGGCCGGTGTCCGCGGATGTGCGCGCGAAGGTCGAAGGCGCGATTCGCGAGCTGAACTACGTGCCGTCGGCCGTAGCGCGCTCGCTGAAGGCGCGCGCGACGGCGACCATCGGCCTCGTCGTGCCGAACAGCACGAATCCGTATTTCGCGGAGCTTGCACGCGGCATCGAGGATCAATGCGCGGCGAACGGCTATTGCGTGTTCTTCTGCAACTCGGACGACGACCCGGTGAAGCAGCGCAACTACCTGCGCGTGCTGCAGGAAAAGCGCATCGACGGGCTGATCGTCGCATCGGCCGGCGAGGACGCCGTGCTCGCGCAGACGCTCGCCGATTCGCAAGCGCCGCTCGTCGTCGTCGATCGCAACATCGAGGGGCTGCCAGCCGACCTCGTGCAGATCGACCACGAGCGCGGCGCGTATCTGGCCACGCGGCATCTGCTCGAGCTCGGCCACGCGAAGATCGGCTGCATCACCGGCCCGACCGACACGGCCGTCAGCGCGATGCGCGTGCACGGCTTCATCCGCGCGATGGCCGAGCGCGGCATCGACATCGTGCCGGGCGCGATCGCCGAAAGCGATTTTTCGTGCCTCGGCGGCTATCACGCGGCGGCGCGGCTGTTCGAGACGGTGCAGCCGAGCGCGATTTTCGCCGGCAACGACCTGATGGGCGTCGGCGCGCTGCGCGCGGCGGCCGAGCGCGGCATCCGCGTGCCGGACGAATGCTCGATCATCGGCTTCGACGACATCGAGTTTTCCCGCTACACCTATCCGGCGCTGTCGACGGTCGGGCAGTCGGTGCGGGCGCTCGGCGAAATGGCCGCGCAGACGCTGATCGAGCGGATCGGCGGCGGCTCGACGGCCGCGCCGAGCCGCCGCCGCGTCGTGTCGCCGCGGCTCGTGCTGCGCGAATCGACGTCGGTCTATCGGGAGCCTGCCGTGCCCGGTGCGCGCGCATGACGGCGCCCAACGCCGGTGCAGGCCGCGTGACGGTGGTCGGCAGCCTCAACACGGATCTCGTCGTACGTGCGCCGCGGCTGCCGTTGCCGGGCGAAACGCTGGCCGGCCGCGCGTATGCGCAGGCAGCGGGCGGCAAGGGCGGCAACCAGGCCGTCGCCGCCGCGCGCCTGGGCGCGCAGGTCGCGATGATCGGCTGTGTCGGCGCGGACGCGCACGGCGCAGCGCTGCGCGCGGGCCTCGAGGCGGAAGGCATCGATTGCTCGCGGGTCGCGACGAGCGCGTCCGCATCGACGGGCGTCGCGCTGATCGTCGTCGACGATGCGAGCCAGAACACGATCGTGATCGTCGCGGGCGGCAACGGCGAAGTCACGCCGGCAACGGTCGCGCAGCACGAGGCCGCGATCGCCGCGGCCGACGTGCTGATCTGCCAGCTCGAGACGCCGCCGGACGCGGTATTCGCGGCGCTGTCGGCCGGGCGGCGCCTCGGGCGCACGGTGGTGCTGAACCCGGCGCCGGCCGTCGCGCCGCTGCCCGACGGCTGGCTGCCGCTGGTCGACTATCTGATTCCGAACGAGGTCGAGGCCGCCGCGCTGACCGGCCTGCCGGTGCGCGATCCGGCCGACGCGGAAGCTGCCGCGCGCGCGCTGCAGGCGGCCGGCGCACGCAACGTGCTGATCACGCTCGGCGCGCGCGGCGTGCAGGCGCTCAGCGCCGACGGCGCGGCGCGCCACTATCCGGCGCCCGTCGTGCAGGCGCTCGACACGACCGCCGCCGGCGACACCTTCATCGGCGGCTTCGCGGCCCGGCTCGCGGCCGGCGACGGCGTCGACGCCGCGATCCGCTTTGCGCAGCGCGCCGCGGCCGTCTCGGTCACGCGCGCGGGCGCGCAGCCTTCGATTCCCACCCTCGCCGAACTGGCCTGATAACGCCGGATCGCGCGTCTTCCGCCGCCGGCACGAGCCGGCGGCCGGTCATCCTCCAATACCCGACGCCGTCGATTGCAGCGCGCGCGTCGCGCGACACGCTGCCGTGTTGCGTCCCCTTCATTTATTCATACGTAATGAATGACAGGATTGCTGAGAAAATTGATAGCAATACCATCAAGTTGTGCGTCGAATGGTCGTAAATGTATCGGAGCGAAACAGTGTTTCGAAACGGGCCAGGCCCGTCCATGACGACGCAATACAGGAACAATGATGGTGATCGCAAACCTGACGATACGGGCGCGCATCGGCTTGACGATGGCGTTTCTCGCGGTGCTGCTGGCGGTGATCGGGGTGCTCGGCCTCTACGGGATGAGCACGGCGAACGACTCGATGCGCGAGCTGTTCACGAACCAGATGCCGAGCGCGGTCGACGTGGCCGTCGCGGACACCTACGCGGCGCGCGAGCGGCTGGCGCTCGATCGCGCCGCGCTGCTGGTGGGCACGCCCGATTCGGCCACGGCGGTCGAGCGCAGCCGCGAGATGCGCGCGCAGTCCGACGCGTGGTGGAAGAAGTACCTCGATCTGCCGCGCGGCCCGGAGGAAGACCGCATCGCGCAGGACGTCGCCGCAAAGCGGCAGGCGTTGCAGCGCAACTGCGACGCGTTCGGCGCGCTCGTCACGGCCGGCGACCGTGACCGCCTCGGCGAAGGCGCCAAGCAACTCCAGGTGAAGTACAACGACCTCACGACCGCGAGCGAGGCGTTGCGCAATTTTCAGTTCTCCGATGCTCAGCGCGGCTACGATCACGCGGAATCGGTGTACGAAACGTTGCGCGTGGTATCCGTCGTCGCGCTGCTCGCCGGTTTCGTCGCCGCGGTGCTGTCGTGGCTGACGCTGACCCGCGCGATCGGCCGCCCGCTCGCTGAGGCGCTCGGTCATTTCGACGCGATCGCGGCAGGCGACCTGCGCCGTGCGATCGTCGTGCAGCGGCGTGACGAAATGGGGCAACTGCTGAACGGTCTCGCGAAGATGCAGCGCGGGCTCGTCGACACCGTGCGCACGGTGCGCGGCGGCAGCGAGTCGATCGCGACGGCCGCGCGGGAAATTGCCGCCGGCAACATCGACCTGTCGTCGCGTACGGAGGAGCAGGCGTCCGCGCTGCAGGAAACTGCATCGAGCATGGAGCAGCTGACCGGCACCGTGAAACAGAACGCGGACAATGCACGGCAGGCGAGCGCGCTGGCTGCGAACGCATCGGAGATCGCCAACAAGGGCAATACGGTGGTCGGCCAAGTGGTCGGCACGATGGGCGAAATCAACGACAGCTCGGCGAAGATCGCGGACATCATCGCGATCATCGAAGGCATCGCGTTTCAAACCAACATCCTGGCGCTGAACGCGGCCGTCGAAGCGGCGCGCGCCGGCGAGGAAGGGCGCGGCTTTGCGGTCGTCGCGGGCGAGGTGCGCAGCCTCGCGCAGCGCTCGTCGAGCGCGGCCAAGGAGATCAAGGCGCTGATCGACGCGTCGGTGGAGCGTATCCACACGGGCTCGCAACTGGTCGACGAAGCCGGCCGCACGATGCACGACGTGATCGCCGCGGTGCAGCGCGTGACGGACATCATGGGCGAGATCGCCGCGGCGTCCGAAGAGCAGAGCAGCGGCATCGATCAAGTTGCTCGCGCGGTCGCGCAGATGGACGAAGTCACGCAACAGAACGCGGCGCTCGTCGAGGAAGCGGCGGCCGCCGCGCAATCGCTCGACGAACAGGCGGCGCGCCTGCGCGAAACGGCAGCGGTGTTCCGGCTCGACGACGACGCGGCGCGACCGTCGGTCGCAGCCGGCGCCACGCGTCAGGCGCCGCGCGCGAAGCCTGCGCCCGCTGCGCAGCCGGCCGCGGCAGCCGCACCTTCCGTGCCCGCTGGGCCGACCGCCGCGCCTGCCACGCGCAACGAGCGTGACGCCGCACCGAAGCGCACGGCACCGGCGCGCAAGCCGGCAGCCGCAGCGAGCGCGCCGTCCCCGGCTGCGGCAACGGCCGGCGCCGACGATTGGGAGACGTTCTGATACGCGCATGCGCGCGCCTGCCGTCTGCATCAATCCCCATTTGACGAAGTCACACCGGACGCCCGCGCATGCGGGCGTCGTCGTTCGTGCGGCCGGTCGAATGTGACACCGTCCGTGAACATTCATGCGTCGACGCGCGATGTGCATCCGCGCTACGGGTATCTCCTGACGATGCGAAAAAAATTTGTAACGGTGGGCGCGACGTGTCGTCGCAAACGTCTGCTCGAACGTCTATGAGGAAGGGGATGGGAGGAGAGTGTGAACGGTGCGACGACGACGGCGAAGCCATCCGACGCACGAGACGTTCCGCTGCTCGGCGAGACGCGGCGGATGCAGTTTATGCGGCTCGGGAGATCGATTGTAAAGCGACGAAATGCATTGTCCAACCGGTGTTGTCGAGAATGACGAACTTCATACGAAGATGTCGTGAAAAAAAATAAGAAAGGGTTTAGGATGAATTCGAACGCGCTTGCTTCTGCGCAGTCATAGGAAGGCAGGCAAGTCTTACGACTCACGCGAGGGAGGTAGCATGGATATTTACAGCAGCTTCGCGAACCGCTTCGAAAAAACGCGAGAGGAAGAATTCTCGCTGGAGGAGTACCTCGCGCTCTGCAAGAACGATCCGTCAGCGTACGCCACGGCAGGCGAACGCATGCTGGCTGCAATCGGGGAACCCGAGCAAATCGATACCCGCAACGACCCGCGCCTGTCGCGGATCTTCGCGAACAAGGTTATCAAGGTCTATCCCGCCTTCCGTGAGTTTTACGGAATGGAGGAAGTGATCGAGCAGGTGGTTGCGTACTTCCGCCACGCTGCGCAAGGGCTTGAAGAGAAGAAGCAGATCCTCTACCTGCTCGGGCCGGTCGGCGGCGGCAAGTCGTCGATCGCCGAGCGTCTCAAGCAGCTGATGGAACGCGTGCCGTTCTATTCGCTGAAGGGCTCGCCCGTCAACGAATCGCCGCTCGGGCTGTTCGACTACGACGAAGACGGCCCGATCCTCGAAGAGCAATACGGCATTCCGCGCCGCTATCTGAAGAGCATCCTCAGCCCGTGGGCCGTGAAGCGCCTGCACGAATACAACGGCGACATCCGCCAGTTCCGCGTGGTGCGTCGCTACCCGTCGATCCTGCGGCAGATCGGCATCGCGAAGACGGAGCCCGGTGACGAGAACAATCAGGACATCTCGTCGCTCGTCGGCAAGGTCGACATCCGCAAGCTCGAGCAGTACGCGCAGGACGACGCCGATGCGTACAGCTACTCGGGCGGCCTGTGCCTGGCGAACCAGGGGCTGCTCGAATTCGTCGAAATGTTCAAGGCGCCGATCAAGGTGCTGCACCCGCTGCTCACCGCGACGCAGGAAGGCAACTTCAAGGGCACGGAAGGCTTCGGCGCGATCCCGTTCGACGGCGTGATTCTCGCGCACTCGAACGAGTCGGAGTGGAAGGCGTTCCGCAACAACCGCAACAACGAGGCGCTGCTCGACCGGATCTTCGTCGTGAAGGTGCCGTATTGCCTGCGCGTGTCGGAAGAGATCAAGATCTACGAGAAGCTGATCCGCAATTCGTCGCTCGCCGAAGCGGTGTGCGCGCCCGGCACGCTGAAGATGATGTCGCAGTTCGCGGTGCTGTCGCGGCTGCACGAGCCGGAGAATTCGAGCCTCTTTTCGAAGATGCAGGTGTACGACGGCGAGAACCTGAAGGACACCGATCCCAAGGCGAAGTCGTACCAGGAGTATCGCGACTACGCGGGCGTGGACGAAGGGATGACGGGCGTATCGACGCGCTTCGCGTTCAAGATCCTGTCGCGCGTGTTCAACTTCGACACGAGCGAAGTCGCCGCGAACCCGGTGCATCTGATGTACGTGCTCGAACAGCAGATCGAACGCGAGCAGTTCCCGCCGGAAACGGAGCAGAAGTATCTGTCGTTCGTGAAGGACGTGCTGGCGTCGCGTTATGCGGAGTTCATCGGCAAGGAAATCCAGACGGCGTACCTCGAATCGTATTCGGAATACGGGCAGAACATCTTCGACCGCTACGTCACGTATGCGGATTTCTGGATCCAGGATCAGGAGTTCCGCGATCACGACACGGGCGAGAGCTTCGACCGCGCCGCGCTGAACGCCGAATTGGAGAAGATCGAGAAGCCGGCCGGCATCAGCAACCCGAAGGATTTCCGCAACGAGATCGTGAACTTCGTGTTGCGCGCGCGGGCCGCGAACGCCGGCAAGAACCCGGTGTGGACGAGCTACGAGAAGTTGCGGGTCGTGATCGAGAAGAAGATGTTCTCGAATACCGAGGAACTGTTGCCGGTCATTTCGTTCAACGCGAAGGGCTCGGCGGAGGAGCAACGCAAGCATGAGGACTTTGTGAACCGGATGGTCGCGAAGGGCTATACGCCGAAGCAGGTGAGGCTGCTTTGCGACTGGTACCTGCGCGTGCGCAAGTCGTCATGACGCGCGCGGTACCGTGCCCGTGCGGAGGGTCCGCGCGGGCACCTTCAGAGGCGCCGCCCGCATGACGGCAGACGGCATGTGCGGCGAGCGTCCCGGCATATCGACTTTCGAGCGGGAGACCGGGAGTGCTTCATCAAATCATCGACCGCAGGCTGGCCGGCAAGAACAAGAGCATCGCCAACCGCGAACGCTTTCTGCGTCGCGTCAAGAACTACATTCGTCGTGCCGTGTCGGACGCGGTGCGCGATCGTAGCATCAAGGATATCCAGAGCACGCAAAGCATCACGATTCCGCGCAAGGACATCGCGGAGCCGACCTTCCGGCACGGGCCGGGCGGCCGTCGTGAATACGTGCACCCCGGCAACGAGGACTACGTGCGCGGCGACAAGATTCCGCGCCCGCAGGGCGGCTCGGGCGGCGGCGGCAGTCAGGCGAGCAACGACGGCGAAGGGCAGGACGACTTCGTGTTCGAGTTGTCGCGCGACGAGTTCATGCAGTACTTCTTCGACGATCTCGAACTGCCGCGCCTCGTGAAGACGCACCTGCTCACGGTGCCGAGCTGGAAGAACGTGCGCGCGGGCTGGGCGGCGGAAGGCACGCCGAACAACATCGACGTCGTGCGCTCGCTCAGAAGCGCGCTCGGCCGGCGCATCGCGCTCGGTTCGCCGCTCGTGAACGAGCTGCGCGAGCTCGAAGCGCAACTCGAGGCGCTGAAGAACGATCCGGAAGACCGTCGTGCGGAAATCGCGACGCTCGAAGCCGAGATCCATCATCTGAAAGGGCGCATCTGGCGGATTCCGTTCATCGATCCGTTCGATCTGCGCTACGTCAATCGCGTGAAGCAGCCGCAGCCGTCGAGCCAGGCCGTGATGTTCTGCCTGATGGACGTGTCGGGCTCGATGGACGAACAGCGCAAGGATCTCGCGAAGCGCTTCTTCATCCTGTTGTACCTGTTCCTGAAGCGCAACTACGAACGCATCGAGGTCGTGTTCATTCGCCACCACACGCGCGCCGAGGAAGTCGACGAGGACACCTTCTTCCATTCGACGGAAAGCGGCGGCACCGTGGTGTCGAGCGCGCTCGAGCTGATGCGCAAGGTGATGGACGAGCGCTACTCGCCGACCGAGTGGAACATCTACGGCGCGCAGGCGTCGGACGGCGACAACTGGACCGACGATTCGCCGAAGTGTCGCAAAATCCTCGAAGAGGATATCCTCACCAAGACGCGTTATTTCGCCTACATCCAGGTCGCGCCGGAAGAGCAGAATCTGTGGCTGGAGTATGCGCAACTGGCGCTGTCGCAACCGCATCTCGCGATGAAGAAAGTCGAATCGGCTGCCGACATCTACCCGGTATTTCGCGAGTTGTTCGAAAAGCAGGTGGAAATGTCATGACAACGCGCCATCTGCACAACGAATCGCGCGGCTATGCGCCGCGCCCTTCCGGCGACGACACGGCCGGCCCCGCCGCATCGCAGCAAAGCGGCCAGGCCGAGCCCGCCGCGCCGGCCGCCGACTTGCCCGCTGCCGGGCAGAAGGAAGCGCGTATGAACGTTGCCGAACGCAAGCCGCTGCCGTGCCCGTCCGACTGGACGTTCGAGCTGCTCGAGGAATACGACACGCACATCGCGCAGGTCGCCGAGCAGTACGAGCTCGACATCTATCCGATCCAGCTCGAACTGATCAGCGCCGAGCAGATGATGGACGCGTATGCGTCGGTCGGGATGCCCGTCAACTACCGACACTGGTCGTTCGGCAAGCACTTCCTCGCCACCGAGAAGAGCTATCGGCGCGGCCAGATGGGCCTCGCCTACGAGATCGTCATCAACTCGAACCCTTGCATCGCGTATCTGATGGAAGAGAACACGATGACGATGCAGGCGCTGGTGATCGCGCATGCGGCCTATGGCCACAACTCGTTCTTCAAGGGCAACTACCTGTTCCGGCTGTGGACCGACGCGCACGCGATCATCGACTATCTCGTGTACGCGAAGAACTACGTCGCCGAATGCGAGGAGCGCTATGGCCTCGATCGCGTCGAGGAGCTGCTCGATTCGTGTCACGCGCTGATGAACTACGGCGTCGACCGCTACAAGCGGCCGCAGAAGCCGTCGCTGTCGAAGGAAGCGGCGCTGCGGCGCGAGCGCGAGGCGTATCTGCAGTCGCAGGTCAACGAGCTGTGGCGCACGCTGCCGGGCAAGAAGCCCGAACTGGCCGAGGAGCAGGAAGGCCGCTATCCGCCGGAGCCGCAGGAGAACCTGCTGTATTTCGCGGAAAAGAACGCGCCGCTGCTCGAGCCGTGGGAGCGTGAGGTGATCCGCATCGTGCGCAAGATCGGCCAGTACTTCTACCCGCAGCGGCAGACGCAGGTGATGAACGAAGGCTGGGCCACGTTCTGGCATTACACGCTGCTGAACACGCTGTACAACCAGGGCAAGCTCGAAGACGGCTTCATGATGGAGTTCCTGCATTCGCACAGCAACGTCGTCTATCAGCCGCCGGTCACGAAGCCGTACTACAGCGGGATCAACCCGTATGCGCTCGGCTTCTCGATGATGAGCGACATCCGCCGCATCTGCGAAGCGCCGACGGAAGAAGACTACAAGTGGTTTCCGGAAATCGCAGGCACGCCGTGGTTGCCGGCGATGCACTACGCGATGCGCAATTTCAAGGACGAGAGCTTCATCGCGCAGTATCTGTCGCCGAACCTGATCCGCGAGATGCGACTGTTCTCGGTGCTCGACGACGACATGCGCGATTCGCTCGAAGTGTCGGCGATCCACGACGAATCCGGCTACCAGTACGTGCGCCAGGCGCTGTCGCGGCAGTACGACATCCATCACCGCGAACCGAACATCCAGGTGTGGGCCGTCAACACGCGCGGCGACCGCAGCCTCACGCTGCGCCACTTCATGACCGACAACCGGCATCTGTCGAACGACAGCGACGAGGTGCTCAAGCACATGGCGCGCCTCTGGCAGTTCGACGTGTACCTGGAAAGCGTCGACGAGGCAGGCACCGTGCGCAAGCGCTACGAATGCCGATACGTGCCGCCTGAGGTGCGTGTTTGACGCGTATCTGACCGGTCGAGCGAATGGTTTGCATCCGACGCCAGCCTTGCGGCTGGCGTTTTCATATGACGAACGCTCGGCAGGAGAAGATTTTTCTACATCGGGATGAACCCGGAGAGACTGCTACTTTACATTTGGCTAAACTCCCGTAGCGCCGTGCGCCGGAACCGGTGCCACGTGCGCCCCCCCACGCGGCGGTTGCGGCCGCCTCGCCCCAGCAAAGCACTAAAAGGAAACAGACCAACCCATGGACGTCCAGAGCGACCAAGCTGCGCTGTCCGCGCAAGACACCCGGCGGCGCGTGTTCGCCATCGTCGGCGCCTCGTCGGGCAACCTCGTCGAGTGGTTCGACTTCTACATCTACTCGTTCTGCGCGCTGTATTTCGCGCCGGCGTTCTTCCCCAGCGGCAACACGACCACGCAGCTGCTGAACACGGCAGGCGTGTTCGCGGCCGGCTTCCTGATGCGTCCGATCGGCGGCTGGCTGTTCGGCCGCATCGCCGACCGTCACGGCCGCCGCGCGGCGATGATGATCTCGGTGCTGATGATGTGCGGCGGCTCGCTGGTGATCGCGGTGCTGCCGACCTACGCGCAGATCGGCGCGCTCGCGCCCGCGCTGCTGCTGGTCGCGCGGCTGTTTCAGGGGTTGTCGGTCGGCGGCGAGTACGGCACGAGCGCGACCTACATGAGCGAGGTCGCGCTGCAAGGGCGGCGCGGTTTCTTCGCGTCGTTCCAGTACGTGACGCTGATCGGCGGCCAGCTGTGCGCGCTGCTGGTGCTCGTGATCCTGCAGCAGGCGCTGTCGGGCGACGAGCTGAAGGCGTGGGGCTGGCGCATTCCGTTCGTGTGCGGCGCGGCGGCGGCGCTGATCTCGCTGTATCTGCGCAAGTCGCTCGACGAGACGTCGACCAGCGCGTCGCGCGACAAGAAGGACGCGGGCACGATTCGCGGCGTGTGGCAGCACAAGGGCGCGTTCTTCACGGTGGTCGGCTTCACGGCCGGCGGCTCGCTGATCTTCTACACGTTCACCACGTACATGCAGAAGTATCTGGTGAACACGGCCGGCATGCACGCGAAGACGGCCAGCAACGTGATGACCGTCGCGCTGCTCGTCTACATGCTGATGCAGCCGGTGTTCGGCGCGCTGTCCGACCGGATCGGCCGGCGCACGTCGATGATCCTGTTCGGCACGCTGTCGGTGCTCGGCACGGTGCCGCTGATGCACGCGCTCAAGACGGTGTCGAGCCCGACGGCCGCGTTCGTGCTGATCACGGTCGCGCTCGCGATCGTCAGCTTCTACACGTCGATCAGCGGCCTGATCAAGGCCGAGATGTTCCCGCCGGAAGTGCGCGCGATGGGCGTCGGCCTGTCGTATGCGGTCGCGAACGCGATCTTCGGCGGCTCGGCCGAATACGTCGCGCTGTGGTTCAAGTCGATCGGCAGCGAGGAGACCTTCTACTGGTACGTGACCGCGCTGTGCGCGATCTCGCTGATCGTGTCGTGGCGCATGCGCGACCCGAGCAAGGAGGGCTATCTGCGTCACGAGCCGTGATCGGTGCAACGGCGCGGCCGCCGGTGCGGCCGGCATGACGCCACGGAACGGCGCGCCGCGATGTACGTGGCGCGCCGTTTTTTGTTCATGGCCGGTTCGCGTCGCTGGTCGCCGCGCGTAAGCGCATCGCGCATCGCGCGATATCGTTATCGAAATCGCTTCGTTGTCCGCGGTCGGCGCCAGCGCTTATGCTGGGCGCGTAGTTCGTGTGACACCTCCTTGACTGGGATTCGCGCCCGCTGCCTGCAGCGGGCGTCTTTTTGTTCCCGCTCCGTCACGCGGCCAGCAGTGTCAGGGACACCAAATATAATGGCGCGCGCGCGGCTCACGCGCGACAACCCATACCAAGATCCCATGAGAGAACAACCAACATCCAGGCCGTGGCTGACGATCGTGCTGGCCGTCGTCAATATCGCGATATTCGTGCTGATGTGGCGCGCCGCATCGTACGGCGACCTGTCGAACCCGCTGCTGCTCGACTGGGGCGCGAACTTCGCGCCGTACACGCTCACCGGGCAGCCGTGGCGGCTGCTGACCAGCGCATTCCTGCACGGCAGCTGGATGCACGTCGCACTCAACATGTACATGCTGATCGTGCTCGGCACGGTGCTCGAACGCGTGGGCGGGACGCTGCGGTTCGGCGTCGCGTATCTGTTGTCCGCGCTCGGCGGCTCGCTGCTCAGCGCGCTGTGGCACGGCTATCACGAAGTCGGCGGCAGCAGTTTCGCCTTCGGCGTCGTGCTGCAGACGAGCGGCATCCAGCCGGTGGTGAGCGTCGGCGCGTCGGGCGCGCTGATGGGGCTGGCGGGCGCCGCCGCGGCGCTGGTGCTGCGACGCCGGCGCGAGGCCGGAGCCGACGCGCAGGTGCCGATCAATCTCGCCGCGGTCGCGCAGGTCATCGTGCTCAACCTCGGGTCGGGCTTCGTGATTTCCGGCATCGACCAGGCCGCGCATCTCGGCGGCGTGATCGTCGGCTTCGTCGCCGGCTGGCTGATGTATGGCGGCACGCGTGCGTCGCGCGTCGCCGTGCCGCTCGTGATCGCGGTGCTCGGCAGCGCCGCGATGGTGTCGGCGGCGCAGCGCGCGGGCAGCGACGAGTTGCAGAGCTGGCGCGTCGCGACCGATCGCGCGCTCGCGCACGACGCCGCGAAGCGGCAGGCGCAACAGCAGGCGGCCGCGATCGCCGCGCAGATCCGCGACGACGAGCAGCATCGGCCCGCGCCCGTGTCGGCCGAGCGCGCCGCAGGCACCGTCGTGCCGGTCGGCAAGTGGCCGTATGCGATGGTGCTGGGCGCGTCGGGCAAGCGGCTGTACGTGACCGACATCGACCGCAACACGCTCGTCGTGGTCGATGCGCAGCGCCAGGCGGTCGTGCGGACGATCGCGGGTGAACCGTTCGCGACCGGGCTCGACGGCTGCCCCGGCAACATGTGCCGCGGCCGCGGCGCGAGCGGCCTCTATGTGAGCCCCGACGAACGCTATGCGTATGTCGCGTCGATGCGCGAGAACGGGCTCGTGCGCATCGACCTGAACAGCGGCGCGATCGTCGACGGCGTGACGCTCGGCCGGTTCCCGCGCGCGATCGTGGCGTCCGCATCGAACGACAGGCTGTACGTGCTGAACAGCGTCGACGACACGATTTCCGTCGTCAGCCTCGCGCACTGGCCGCAGGTCGTCGCGACGCTGCGGCTCGGCGATCACGATACGTCGGGCGTCGAGTTCGGCCGCGCGCTGTCGATGTGGCTGTCGCCCGACGGCAAGCGGCTGTATGCGTATGCGTTCGAGAAGAGTGCCATCGTCGCGTTCGACACGGCGACGAATGCGCCGGTGCAGACCTATTCGGTCGATCCGGATTTCATCGAAGCGAAGCCGGGCGCGAACGGTGCCGGCGTGTGGTTCTACAACGCGTCGTCGGTGCAATGGCGGGACGCGTCGACGCTTGCCGTACGCAGCGCTTATCCGGTGTGCGACACGTCGATGCACAGCTTCGACGGCAGCGGCGACGGCTCGCTGATCGCCGTCGCCGGCTTCGACGGCAAGCCGCTGCGCGTGATCAAGACGGCGACGCGTCGCACGGTGGGCGAGTTTCCGGTGGCGGGCGGCGCCGGGCAGGTGATCTTCGCGCCTGACCGCCGCACGCTGTTCGCGCTCGGGGCAGCGGGTACGCTGTCGTTCCTCTCCATGGACCGCTCGCTCGATTATCTGCAGGACGGCGGCGACGGCGAGTTCCTGTGCGCGGCGTCGGCCGACGGCAGCGGGGATGGCGGGGATGCCGGCGACGAATGACCGCGCTCGCGCGTCATCACGAAACCCGCAGAGCAAAGCATCATTTGTTGGTTCGAATCCGCCGCATGCGCTGATACGTTAGCGGCTTCGCGACGATACACCGCGTTGCGATGTTCCTCGAACCGGGCCGCCGCGCGATCCGCGGCGGCCCTCATAACAATGCAGGCTGCGCTCATGAAATTCCA
This sequence comes from Burkholderia sp. B10, assembly GCF_004368385.1. Taxonomy (NCBI): domain Bacteria; kingdom Pseudomonadati; phylum Pseudomonadota; class Betaproteobacteria; order Burkholderiales; family Burkholderiaceae; genus Burkholderia; species Burkholderia sp. B10. Next base: position 68,257 of record NZ_PQMX01000006.1, read on the forward strand.
CACTCTCGCTACCTGGCTCGTCGGAGCCGCGCTCGTCACGGCGGGCACGCTCGCGCATGCAGACCGCCTCGACGACATCAAAAAAGCCGGCGTGCTGCGCGTCGCGACGTTCGACAGCAACCCGCCGTTCGGCTTCGTCGATGCGAAAAGCCACCACATCGTCGGCCTCGACGTCGACTACGCGAAGGCGCTCGCCGACAAGCTCGGCGTGAAGCTGCAACTGCAGCCGACCAATCCGGCCAACCGCATTCCGTTCCTGACCTCGGGCAAGGTCGACCTGGTGCTCGCGAACTTCACGATCACCGACGAGCGCGCGAAGCAGGTCGACTTCAGCATTCCGTACTTCTCGTCGGGCCAGCAGTTTCTCGCGAAGAAGGGCGTGCTGAAATCGGCCGACCAGCTGAACGGCTTGCGCGTCGGCGCGGACAAGGGCACGACCAACGAAATCACGCTGCGCGACAAGTTCCCCGGCGCGACGATCGTCGCGTACGACGACACGCCGTTCGCATTCGCGGCGCTGCGCGCGGGCAACGTGCAGGCGATCACGCAGGACGGCCCGAAGCTGATCGGCCTGCTCGCGAACGTGCCCGACAAGCAGAACTACGAGATCCCCGCGTTCACGATCTCGAACGACTACATGGGCGTCGGTGTGCCGAAGGGCGAAGCGCGCCTGCTCGGTTTCGTGAACGACACGCTGAAGGGGCTCGAGGCGAACGGTCGCGCCGCGCAGATCTACGACGCGTGGTTTGGCCCGACGACCAGGACGCCGCTCACGCGCATCTTCCGCATCGGCGATCGCACCTGAGTCGTTCGCGCCGCGCGTCGAGATCGCCCGCCGCACGTTGCCCGGCGCCCGTCGCGGTGCGACGGATCGCGGCGTTTCCCGTGTCACTTACCCGATCGCGCCCGCCGCGATCGCACCATCTCATGTTCGGGTTGGCTCCCAAATATCTGTCCTGGCTGTGGCAGGGCTTTCTGGTCACGCTCGGCCTGGCGGCTGCGTCGGCGCTCGCGGCGAGCGTCGGCGGCTTGCTGCTCGCCGTGATGCGTCACGCGCGCGGGGCGGCGCCGCGCATGCTCGCGGCCGGCTATGTCGTGGCGTTGCGCAATACGCCGCTGCTCGTGCAGCTGCTGTTCTGGTATTTCGGCGTCGCGTCGCTGCTGCCCGATACGTGGATCGCGTGGCTGAATGCGCGCCACCGGCTCGACATCGGCCCGCTCACGCTCGCGTGGCCGTCGTTCGAATTCGTCGCGGGCTGGGTCGGGCTGAGCGCCTACACGGCCGCGTTCGTCGCCGAGGAATGCGAAGCCGGCCTGCGCGGCGTGCGGCGTGCGCAGCACGATGCCGCTGCGGCGCTCGGCCTCACGCCGATGCAGTCGCTGCGCTACGTGGTGCTGCCGCAAGCCGTGCGTATTGCGCTGCCGCCGCTGTTCGGCCAGTACATGAATCTCGTCAAGAATTCGTCGCTCGCGATGGCGATCGGGGTCGCCGAGCTGTCCTATGCGTCGCGGCAGGTCGAGACGGAGACGTTCAAAACCTTCGCCGCATTCGGCATCGCGACCGTGCTGTATGTCGCCGCGGTGGCCGCGATCGAGGCCGCCGCGTACGCGGCCACGCAATGGCGCGACCGGCTCGGCGCAGGGCGGTGACGATGGACCTTTCGCTGTTGCTCGACAACCTGCCGTATCTGCTCGTCGGCGCCTTCCCGGACGGCCCGCTCGGCGGCGCCGCGTTGTCGCTCGTGCTGGCGATGGCATCGGCCGTCGCGTCCGCGCTGCTCGGCGTCGCGCTCGGTGTGGGGATGGCGCTCGCGCGCGGGCCGCTGCGCGTCCTGCTGCTCGCGTTCATCGGTTTTTTCCGCGCGATTCCGGTGCTGATGCTGATCTTCTGGACGTACTTCCTGATGCCGATGCTGCTGCACATGGACGTGCCGGGGCTCGCGACCGTCGTCTGCGCGCTCGCGCTGATCGGCGGCGCCTATCTCGCGCACGCGGTGCACGCGGGCATCGTCGCGGCGGGCGAGGGGCAGCGTCAAGCGGGCTTGTCGCTCGGGCTCACGCGCTGGCAGACGGTGCGCCACGTGCTGCTGCCACAGGCGATCCGGATCATGACGCCGTCGTTCGTGAACCAGTGGGTTGCGCTCGTGAAGGACACGTCGCTCGCGTACATCGTCGGCGTGCCGGAACTGTCGTTCGTCGCGACGCAGGTGAACAACCGGTTGATGGTGTATCCGGCGCCGATCTTCCTGTTCGTCGCGGTGCTGTACCTCGTGCTGTGCACGTCGCTCGACGGCGCAGCGCGCTGGCTGCTGTCGCGCCGCGAGCGTGCGCAGCAGATCGCACGCACGACGCCCGACCGGACCGAACCCGCGCGATGACGGGTGTGCCGCGTGCGGTGCGTGATGCGCGCTTGCTTGCGGTATGAGGTTCGATGACGCCACGCGGCGGCGCGCGTCGGTGCTGCGCAGCGCGGGCACCGGCTACGTTCCGCCGTAGCGGATCAACCAAACGCCGGGAGTGGCGCGGCGTCGGCCGATATCGCGATCCTGCGGTTACCCACGCACGTCACCGCCCCGGCCACACACGCGAATGAACGTTACGACGCGCCGTAATGCGTATCGAACACCGAACGCAGCGTCGACGGCCCGACCGCGAAGTCGCCCCACAGCGGGCCGTCGCCTTGCGCGAACGCAAACGGCGTCGTGCCGATCGACGCGAGGCGGAACCGCCACTGCGCGGCTTCCTGACGGAACGCGGTGCGTTGCATGTCGGACAGCTCGGTTTGCGCGCTGGCGAGCGTGACGAGCGGATCGACCGGGTCGTTCGCGATGCGCACCTCGAAGTGCAGGTGCGGGCCGGTCGCCGCGCCGGTCATCCCGACCGAGCCGATGCGCTGACCCTGCTTCACCGTCTCGCCGACCTTCAGCCCGCGCGCGTACGCAGACAAATGCGCGTAGTAGGTCGAATAGCCGTCGGCGTGATCGACGATCACGTAATGGCCGTAGCCGCCCGGATCGGTGCCCACGAACGACACGACGCCATCGGCCGCCGCATCGACCGGCGTGCCGGTCGGCGCCGCGAGATCGACGCCGGTGTGGAACGCCATCGCCTGCGACAGCGGATGCACGCGTTCGCCGAAGAACGAACTGATGCGCGTCCACTTGACCGGCATCGTGAACGCGGCGGCTTCGAGCGGCGCGCCGTCGAGCGTGTAGTACGCGCCATGCTCGGCGCCCGGCGCGTGGAACCAGATCGCGCCGAACTTGCGGCCCGCGACGCGCAGCTCGACCGCGGTGAGGTGCGGCGTGCCGTTGTTGGTGTCGTACGCGATCCGGTAGTAGTCGCCGCGCTGCGCACTCGCACGCATCGCCACCTTGCCGGTGACGAGATCGCCGAGCTGGATGCGCACCTCGGGCGGCACGTCGAGCCGATCGAGCGTGTCGGACAGCGTGAGCTCGATGTCGCCCGCGCGCATCCCGTGGGTCCGGTCGGGCTCGGCGTACTGGAACAGGTTCGGATAGCCGAGCATGTCGTTGCGGTGCGCGCTGAGCGACGCGAACAGGCCGGGCTGCGCGCTGCGCTCGGCGAACGCGTGGCGCTCGCCGATCGTGTGTGCCAGCTCGCTCGTCACGAAATGCTGGGCGGTGGGAAACGGCGTGTCGGACAGCACGCGCTGCGGCAGCACGGCCGTGCCCGAATCGACGGCGCCGGGCAGTTGCGAAACCGCCGGCAATGCGGCGGCGAGACCGAACGCGGCGAGGGCGCCGAGCACGGCGGCCGGCACCAGCGCGCGCACGAGGCGCTGCGCACGGCCGGGCGCGAAGGCATCAGGGGTTGCAGCAGGCTTGACCAAAGGTGTCCACATCCAGGAAAGCGGTTCAAAGAGGTGTGGGCAGGAGCCGTCGCGCGAAAGGCGCCGCGCAGGCGCGGGGCGGGCGACGGGCGTGCAACAAAACAGGCCCCGCGTGGGGCCCGTGTCGTTGCCGTTCGACCCAACTTGCGGGCGCGCCCGCTTCGAACGGCGGCGTGAACTGCCGGGTCGAACCCGATTATCACGAAGACGCTAAGCAATGATGACCGCGTCAGTCTACCGATGTTCCGCGAAACGTTGAAAATTTTAAAGAGGGTCGGCCCATTCGTTTCGCAGTGCGGAAATTGGGGTTAATTCAGCATTTATTGCGCGGCTTTCCGCGCGGCAGGCAATTTTTGCGTGCGCACGCGCAGCGCCCCGGATGACTCGACGCCGTCGAAACCGGCGTCGAGCATGGCTTCGGCGTCGTTCCAGCGGGTGCCGCGCAGGCGGTCGGTCCAGATCATCGACGCGAACACGCCTTCGAGCAACGACACCAGATAGACGGCCGCCAGATGCACGTCGAGATCGGCGGCCAGCTCGCCGCCCGCGATCGCGCGGCGCAGCAGCGCTTTCGTGATCCGCAGGATCTGCAGCTCGAGCAGCGTGCGCCGGCGCAGCAGCGCGCCGTTTTCTTCGCTCTGTTCGCACTTCGTATAGAGAATCACCAGCACGCGCTGCATCGAGCCCGGCTCGCCGCATTGCCGCAGATAGTGCGACGCGGCGCGCCGCAGCGTCGCGAACGCGGGCAGGCCGTCCGCGGCCTCGAAGCCTTCCGACGTGCGCGCGAACGCGCGGTCGCACAGCGCCAGACAGACTTCCATCTTGTTGCGGTAATGCCCGTATACGGCGCCGCGCGACATCCCGGCCGCTTCGGCGAGGTCGGCCATCGCGGTCTGCGCGACGCCCTGTTCGAGCAGCACGAGCTCGGCGGCGTCGAGAATCCGGTGCTTGATGGCGAGCGATTCTTCCCGGGTCTTGCGGGCCATGGCGTGAATTTCCTTACAGTTCGCTGTCGTTTTATTGAGACAGTAGGCCAATCGTTCGACAACGTGCATATTTAATCAGTCGTGACTGATTATAATCGGCCACCCTGAGCTGCCGCATTTTCTATCGGCGGCGAACGATCCGAGGTCACAGATGAACAACACGGGTTTCGGCACGCGGCGCGGCGCGCTCGCGATGCTCGCGCTTGCGGCCATGCTGGTCGCGGGCGGATGTGGCAAGGGCGGGCCGGATACCGCGCCGCCGGCCGTGCGAAGCGCGACCGTCGTGACGGTGCGCCCGACCGCGGTGCCGATGACGGTCGAATTGCCCGGGCGGCTCGACGCGTATCGGCAGGCGGAAGTGCGCGCGCGGGTCGCGGGGATCGTGACCGCGCGCACGTACGACGAAGGGCAGGAAGTGAAGCAGGGCGCGGTGCTGTTCCGCATCGATTCCGCGCCGCTGATGGCGGCGCGCGATGCCGCGCAGGGCGCGCTCGCGAAGGCGCAGGCCGCCGCGCTCGCCGCCACCGACAAACGCCGCCGCTACGACGACCTGGTGCGCGACCGCGCGGTCAGCGAGCGCGACCTCACCGAGGCCGTCGCCGCCGATACGCAGGCGAGGGCCGAGGTCGTGTCCGCGAAGGCCGAGCTCGCCCGCGCACAGCTTCAGCTCGACTACGCGACGGTCACTGCGCCGATCGCCGGCCGCGCGCGGCGCGCGCTCGTGACCGAAGGCGCGCTCGTCGGCCAGGATCAGGCGACGCCGCTCACGACCGTCGAGCAGCTCGACCCGATCTACGTGAATTTCTCGCAGCCGGCGGCCGACGTCGAGGCGCTGCGCCGCGCGGTGAAGAGCGGGCGGGCGACCGGCATCGCGCAGCACGACGTCACGGTCACGCTGGTGCGCGCCGACGGCAGCGCGTATCCGCTCAAGGGCAGGCTGCTGTTCAGCGATCTCGCGGTCGATCCGACCACCGACACGGTCGCGATGCGCGCGCTGTTTCCGAACCCGGAGCGCGAGCTGCTGCCGGGCGCGTACGTGCGGATCTCGCTCGACGCGGCCGTCGATCAGCGCGCGATCCTGGTGCCGCGCGATGCGTTGCTGCGCACGGCCGAGCGCACGTCGGTGCGCGTGGTCGGGCCGAACGGCAAGGTGCGCGACGTCGAAGTCGTCGCCGACCGGATGAGCGGCCGCGACTGGCGCATCACGCGCGGCCTCGCGGGCGGCGAGCGCGTGATCGTCGACGACGCCGCGCAGTTCGCGCCCGACACCGTCGTGAAGCCCGTCGAGCAGGCACCGCCGGCGAAGGCCGCAGCGGCCGGGCCCGCCCGCCAAACCTGACCGGTTCATACACCATGGCACGTTTCTTCATCGATCGCCCCGTGTTCGCATGGGTGATCGCGCTGTTCATCCTGCTCGGCGGCGGCTTCGCGATTCGTGCGCTGCCGGTCGCGCAGTATCCCGACATCGCGCCGCCCGTCGTCAGCATCTATGCGTCTTACCCGGGCGCGTCCGCGCAGGTCGTCGAGGAATCGGTGACCGCGCTGATCGAGCGCGAGATGAACGGCGCGCCGGGGCTGTTGTACACGTCGGCGAGCAGCAGCGCCGGGAGCGCATCGCTCTATCTGACCTTCAAGCAGGGCGTGAACGCCGATCTCGCGGCCGTCGAAGTGCAGAACCGGCTGAAGACGGTCGACGCGCGGCTGCCCGAACCGGTGCGGCGCGCCGGCATCCAGGTCGAGAAGGCAGCGGACAACATCCAGCTGGTCGTGTCGCTGACGTCGGACGACGGCCGCATGACCGACGTGCAGCTCGGCGAATACGCGTCGGCGAACGTCGTGCAGGCGCTGCGCCGCGTCGACGGCGTCGGCCGCGTGCAGTTCTGGGGCGCCGAATACGCGATGCGGATCTGGCCGGACCCGGACAAGCTGGCCGGACATGGCGTCACCGCGTCGGACATCGCGTCGGCCGTGCGTGCGCACAACGCGCGCGTGACGATCGGCGACATCGGCCGCAGCGCGGTGCCGGACAGCGCGCCGATCGCCGCGACGGTGTTCGCCGACGCGCCGCTGAAGACGCCGGCCGATTTCGGCGCGATCGCGCTGCGCACGCAGCCGGACGGCTCCGCGCTCTATCTGCGCGACGTCGCGCGCGTCGAGTTCGGCGGCAACGACTACAACTATCCGTCGTACGTGAACGGCAAGGTCGCGACCGGCATGGGGATCAAGCTCGCGCCCGGCTCGAACGCGGTCGCGACCGAGCGGCGCGTGCGCGCGGCGATGGACGAGCTGTCCGCGTACTTCCCGCCGGGCGTGAAGTACCAGATCCCGTACGAGACGTCGTCGTTCGTGCGCGTGTCGATGAACAAGGTCGTCACGACGCTGATCGAGGCCGGCGTGCTGGTGTTCCTCGTGATGTTCCTGTTCATGCAGAACCTGCGCGCGACGCTGATCCCGACGCTCGTCGTGCCGGTCGCGCTCGCGGGCACGTTCGGCGTGATGCAGGCGCTCGGCTTCTCGATCAACGTGCTGACGATGTTCGGCATGGTGCTCGCGATCGGCATCCTCGTCGACGATGCGATCGTCGTCGTCGAGAACGTCGAGCGGCTGATGGTCGAGGAGCGGCTCGAGCCGTACGAAGCGACCGTCAAGGCGATGCAGCAGATCAGCGGCGCGATCGTCGGCATCACGGTGGTGCTGACCTCGGTGTTCGTGCCGATGGCGTTCTTCGGCGGCGCGGTGGGCAACATCTACAGGCAGTTCGCGCTCGCGCTCGCGGTGTCGATCGCCTTCTCGGCGTTTCTCGCGCTGTCGCTGACGCCCGCGCTGTGCGCGACGCTGCTCAAGCCGGTGGACGGCGGCCATCACGACAAGCGCGGCTTCTTCGGCGCGTTCAACCGCTTCGTCGCGCGCGCGACGCAGCGCTATGCGACGCGCGTCGGCACGATGCTCGCCAGGCCGCTGCGCTGGCTCGTCGTGTACGGCGCGCTGACCGCGGCCGCGGTGCTGATGCTCACGCAACTGCCGAGCGCGTTCCTGCCCGACGAGGATCAGGGCAACTTCATGGTGATGGTGATCCGGCCGCAGGGCACGCCGCTCGCCGAGACGATGCGCAGCGTGCGCGAGGTCGACGCGTACCTGCGCCGCGAGGAGCCGGCCGCGTACACGTTCGCGCTCGGTGGCTTCAACCTGTACGGCGAAGGGCCGAACGGCGGGATGATCTTCGTGTCGCTGAAGGACTGGCGCGCGCGCAAGGCCGCGCGCGATCACGTGCAGGCGATCGTCGCGCGCATCAACGCGCGCTTCGCGGGCACGCCGAACACGACGGTGTTCGCGATGAACGCGCCGGCCTTGCCCGATCTCGGTTCGACGAGCGGCTTCGACTTCCGCCTGCAGAACCGCGGCGGGCTCGACTACGCGGCGTTCAGCGCCGCGCGCGAACAGTTGCTCGCGGCGGCCGGCCGCGACCCTGCGCTGACCGACGTGATGTTCGCCGGCATGCAGGACGCGCCGCAACTGAAGCTCGACGTCGACCGCGCGAAGGCGTCGGCGCTCGGCGTGTCGATGGACGAGATCAACACGACGCTCGCGGTGATGTTCGGCTCCGACTACATCGGCGACTTCATGCACGGCACGCAGGTGCGCCGCGTGATCGTGCAGGCCGACGGCCAGCATCGCGTCGATCCCGACGACGTGAAGAAGCTGCGCGTGCGCAACGCGCGCGGCGAGATGGTGCCGCTCGCGGCGTTCACGACGCTGCACTGGACGCTCGGGCCGCCCCAGCTCACGCGCTACAACGGCTTCCCGTCGTTCACGATCAACGGCTCGGCCGCGCCGAAACACAGCAGCGGCGAAGCGATGGCCGCGCTCGAGCGGCTTGCCGCGACGCTGCCGGCGGGAATCGGCCACGCGTGGTCGGGACAGTCGTTCGAGGAGCGGCTGTCGGGCGCGCAGGCGCCGATGCTGTTCGCGCTGTCGGTGCTGGTGGTGTTCCTCGCGCTCGCGGCGCTGTACGAGAGCTGGTCGATTCCGTTCGCGGTGATGCTGGTCGTTCCGCTCGGCGTGATCGGCGCGGTGCTCGGCGTCACGTTGCGCGCGATGCCGAACGACATCTACTTCAAGGTCGGGCTGATCGCGACGATCGGCTTGTCGGCGAAGAACGCGATCCTGATCGTCGAAGTCGCGAAGGATCTGGTCGCGCAGCGCATGCCGCTGATCGACGCCGCGCGCGAGGCCGCCCGCCTGCGGCTGCGGCCGATCGTGATGACGTCGCTCGCGTTCGGCGTCGGCGTGCTGCCGCTCGCGTTCGCGTCGGGCGCGGCGTCCGGCGCGCAGATGGCGATCGGCACCGGCGTGCTCGGCGGCGTGATCACGGCGACGGTGCTCGCGGTGTTTCTCGTGCCGCTGTTTTTCGTGATGGTCGGCCGCGTGTTCGACGTCGGCCCGCGCCGGCGCGGCGCGTCGCAGCCGACGACGATGGAGGGTTCGCATTGATGGTCGCGCTCAATCGCCGCATGGCGGGCCGCGTCCCGCTCGCGCTGGCCGCGGCGCTCGCACTCGCGGGCTGCTCGCTCGCGCCGCACTACGAACGGCCGGCCGCGCCCGTGCCGGCCAGCTACGCAGCGCCGGACGGCGGGCAGGGTGGCGAGCCCGCTGCGTCGGCATCGGCCGATGCAGCGCTGCTCGACGACTGGCGCGCCTACTTCACCGACCCCACGCTGCAGGCGTGGATCGACGCTGCGCTCGCGAACAATCGCGACCTGCGGATCGCGGCCGGCCGGCTCGACGAAGCGCGCTCGCTGTACGGCGTGCAGCGCGCGGACCAGCTGCCGTCGCTCGATGCGAACCTCGCCTACGACCGCACCCGCCAGTACGACCCGGTGGTGCGCCAGAGCGCGGTGAGCGGGCTGTATCGGGCGGGCGTCGGCATCAGCGCCTACGAGCTGGACCTGTTCGGCCGCGTGCGCAGCCTGTCGGATGCCGCACTCGCCGACTATTTCGCGACGGCGTATGCGCAGCGCACGGTGCGCATCGGCGTGATCGCCGAAGTCGCCGGCGCGTATGTCGCGCAACGATCGTTGCAGGAGCAACTGGCGCTGGCGCAGCGCACGCTCGACGCGCGCGAACGCATCGCCGCGCTCACGCGGCGCCGCTACGCGGCCGGCACGAGCGATGCGATCGAGCTGCGCTCGGCCGAGATGCTGGTGGCGTCCGCGCGTGCGTCGCAGGCCGGGCTGCAGCGCGAGCATGCGCAAGCGCTGCGCGCGCTGCAGCTGCTCGCCGGCGATTTCGCGCGCGAGGCGCCGGCCGACGGCGCGACGCTCGACGCGCTCACCATCGCGCCGGTCGCGCCCGGCGCGCCGAGCGCGTTGCTCGAGCGGCGGCCCGACGTCCGTCAGGCCGAGTCGCGTCTGCAGGCCGCGAACGCGCAGATCGGCGCGGCGCGCGCGGCATTCTTCCCGCGCATTGCGCTGACGACCGACTACGGCTCGGTCAGCGACGCGTTCTCGAGCCTGTTCGCGGCGGGCACCAGCGTCTGGTCGTTTGCGCCGCGCATCACGCTGCCGATCTTCGCGGGCGGGCGCAATCGCGCCAATCTCGACGTGGCCGACGCGCGCAAGTACATCGCCGTCGCCGAATACGAGAAGACCGTGCAGACGGCGTTCCGCGAAGTGGCCGACGCGTTCGCCGCACGCGGCTGGATCGATCGCCAGCTCGCGGCGCAGCAGGACGTCTACGCGGCCGACGGCGCCCGGCTGAAACTCGCCGAGCGTCGCTATGCGGCCGGCGTCGCGACCTACCTCGAGCTGCTCGACGCGCAGCGCAGCACCTACGAGTCGGGCCAGGCGCTGATCCGGCTCAAGGAGCTGCGCCTCACGAACGCGATCGCGCTGTATCGCGCGCTCGGCGGTGGCTGGACGCCGGCCGAAGGCGCCCACGCCGCCGCGTGATCCGCCCGCCGGCCGGCGGCACGACGCAGCACCGGCCGGCCCCCGCCGCACTTTGATCAGACAAATTCCGACAAAATCGAAGGTCTTTCCGTTAATCGGATTGAGAATGATTTGCGTTTACGTTAAATTGCCCCATCTCGAAACTGATGGAGCGGATCGATGGCAATGGCGCAAGTGCTCGAACGGCCGGCGGCGGCAACGGCGAATGCGTTCCTCGGCAGTTGTCCCGATCTTGCGCCGCGCGCGGCCGTGCGCGCGGGCCGCGGGGCGCCGCACGCGCACGGCGCGCTGCTCGACGTGCTGGTGGCGCATCGCGCGATGCTGGTGAACGTCGCGCGCGGCTTCGTCGGCTGCGCGAGCCGCGCCGAGGACGTCGTGCACGACGTGTTCGTCAAGCTCGTCGAGTTTCCGAACCAGGACGCGGTGCGCCAGCCGGTCGCGTACGTGACGCGGATGGTGCGCAATGCGTCGATCGACGCGCTGCGCCGGCAGAGTTTCGAGAGCATCCATCACACGGACGAGGACGACGGCTTCGACGTGCCGTCGCCGGAGCCGACGCCCGAGGCCGCGCTGATGACGCGCGACGCGCTGCGCCGCGTGTGCGCCGCGCTCGACGATCTGCCCGCGCGCAGCCGCGCGGCGTTCGAGATGGTGCGGCTGCGCGAGGAGACGCTGCAGACCGCGGCGCGCGCGCTGAACGTGTCGCAGACGCTCGTGCACTTCATGGTGCGCGACGCCGAGCGGCACTGCGCCGAATGTCTCGATGCGTGCCATCGCGGCGTCGAATGCCCGGTGTTTCTCGGCGGCCGCGCGCGGCGCCGGTAAAAAATCGCGCCGGCCAAACGTCTTCAATGCAGGAGCGGCTGAATCGACATTCCGCCGCTTCGCATCCCTCAACCGTCTCCCGTTTTTCTCGATCATGACGCAAGCCACGACGCCTTCCGCGGACACCGACGACCTCGTCTACACGGTCGTCATCAACGACGAAGAACAGTATTCGATCTGGCCGACGTTCCGGGCGGTGCCGGCCGGCTGGCGCGAGGTCGGCGTGCGCGGCCCGAAGGCCGACTGCCTCGCGCACATCGACGCCGTGTGGACCGACATGCGCCCGGCGAGCCTGCGCCGCGCGATGGACGGCGAGCCCGCTTCCCGCGCGTCGTGACGCGCCGCGCCGCTGGCGGCGCGCTACCTGAAGAGGACGTTGCATGACCCTGCTTTCGTTGCCGACGCTCGACGATCTGCGTATCGAGCCGGGACTGCCCACCGTCGTGTCGCCGCGCAGCGCCGACGGAATGTCGATCGACGCGCTCGCGCCGCTCGCGCATGCGATCGCGGCCGACACGCTCGAACGGGCGGGCGGTGTGCTGTTCACGGGCTTTCGCGTGCCGTCGATCGACGCGTTCCAGCGCTTCGCGGCATCGTTCGGCGATCCGCTGATCGGTTACGAATATGCGTCGACGCCGCGCAGCCAGGTCGAAGGCGCGGTGTACACGTCGACCGAATACCCGCCGCACCGCGCGATCCCGCTGCACAACGAGCAGTCGTACACGCGCGAGTGGCCGTTGCGGATCTGGTTTCACTGTGCGCTCGCGGCGCAGCAGGGCGGTGCGACGCCGATCGCTGACAGCCGCGCCGTGTATCGCGCGCTCGACCCGGCGCTGGTCGCACGTTTCGAGCAGCGCGAGCTGCTGTACGTGCGCAACTTCGGCCAGGGGCTCGACCTGCCGTGGCAGCAGTCGTTCGGCACCGACGATCCGGCCGCGGTCGAGCGCATGTGCGCGGCGCGCGGAATCGAATGCGCCTGGCGCACCGGCGACGACGGCGAACTGCTGCTGCGCACGCGCGAGCGTTGCCAGGCCGTCGCGCGCCATCCGCGCACCGGCGAGCGCGTGTGGTTCAACCAGGCGAACCTGTTTCACCTGTCCGCGCTCGACGACGACATGCAGGACGCGCTCGTCGATGCGGTCGGCCTCGGCAACGTGCCGCGCAACGTCTACTACGGCGACGGCGCGCCGCTCGAGGCCGACGCGCTCGCGCAGATCCGCGGCGTGCTCGAGCGCCAGCGCATCGTGTTCCCGTGGCGCACCGGCGACGTGCTGATGCTCGACAACATGCTGAGCGCGCATGCGCGCGACCCGTTCGAGGGGCCGCGCAAGGTGGTGGTCGCGATGGCGCAGAGCTACCGCGCCGCGCCGGCAGCCGCACGGAGGACCGATGACGCGTAGTGCCGCCGCACTCGCCGCGCGCGGACTGACGGTGGGCTATCGCGACCAGGTCGTGATCGACGGGCTCGACCTGTCGATCGCGGCCGGCCGCGTGACCGCGCTGTGCGGCCCGAACGGCTGCGGCAAGAGCACGCTGCTGCGCACGCTCGCGGGCCTGCAGCCCGCGCGTGCGGGCCACGTCGACGTGAACGGCAGGCCGCTCGCGTCGTTTCGCCGCCGCGCGCTCGCGCGCGAGCTGACGATGCTCGCGCAGTTCAACCAGATTCCGTCGGGGCTGACGGTGCGCGAGCTGGTCGCGTACGGGCGCTATGCGTACGGCGGCTTCCTGCGCGGCCTGTCGCGCGCCGATCACGCGGCGATCGACGAGGCGCTCGACACGAGCGGCCTCGCGGGCGACGCCGGGCGCGACGTCGGCGCGTTGTCGGGCGGCGAGCGGCAGCGTGCGTGGATCGCGATGGCGCTCGCGCAACAGGCGCCGATCGTGCTGCTCGACGAGCCGACGACCTATCTCGACATCCATCACCAGCTCGACATCCTCGACGCGCTGCGCGCGCTGAACCGCGCGCGCGGGCTGACGATCGTCTGGGTGCTGCACGACCTGAACCAGGCGGCCGCGTACAGCGACGACATCGTGCTGATGCGCGCCGGCCGCGTCGTCGCGCACGGCTCGCCGGATGCGATGCTGGAGCCCGAGCGGCTGCGCGCGGCATTCGGCGTCGACATGCTGAAGCTCGCGCATCCGCAAACCGGCGCGCCGATGTGCGTGCCGGCGTACGGACCTTCGGTCTCCGGCGCGACGCACGCGTTCGATCGCGCGGCCGATCCGGACCTCGCCGCATGACCACGCTGGCGATACGCAAGCGGCGCGGTGCGTGCGCGCCTGACGCGGCGTCCGGCGGCCGCGCCGCGGCGCTCGCGCTTGCGCTGCTCGCGCTGATCGGCGCGCTCGCGGTGCTGCGCGTCGCGCCCGACCTGCGCGCATGGTGGAGCGCGGCGCCCGGCAGCGACGACGCGTTGCTCGCGCACGTGTTCCTGTTCGAGCTGAACCTGCCGCGCGTCGCGGCGGCCGTCGTCGCGGGCGGCAGCCTCGGCATCGCCGGCGCGCTGTTCCAGTCGCTCACGCGCAATCCGCTCGCGTCGCCCGATCTGCTCGGCGTGACGGGCGGCGCACAGCTCGGCCTGCTCGCCGCGATGCTGGTGCCGGCGCTGGCCGGCGTCGCGTCGGTGCCGCTGCTGTTCGCGTGCGGGCTGCTCGCCGCCGCATGCGCGATCGCCGCGGCCGGCGGCTGGCGCGCGACGCCGCTGCGGCTGGTGCTCGCGGGCAGCGTCTGCATGCTGCTGTTCGCCGCGCTGTCGACGCTCGTGCTCGCATTCTTCGAGCAGAACATCGCCGGCGCCGCGCTGTGGGCGAACGGCAGCCTGTATCAGCCGGGCGCGAGCGGCCTCGCGTTGGCCGTTCGCTGGCTCGTCGCGCCGCTCGTCGCACTGCCGTTCGTGATCCGGCCGCTGAACCCGCTCGCGCTCGGCGACGACGCGGCGGCCGCGGCCGGCGTGCGCGTCGACGCGACGCGGCTCGCCGCGACGGTCGTCGCCGTCGCGTTCACGAGCGTGGCCGTCAGCATCGCCGGCCCGCTGTCGTACGTCGGGCTCGTCGCGCCGAACCTGCTGCGTCAGGTGCGCGGCGCGCGGGCGGCACGGCTCGGCGTGCTCGTGCCGCTGTCGGCGCTCGCCGGCGGCGCGCTGGTGCTCGGCACCGACAGCGCGGTGCTCGCCGCCGGGCTCGACGCGACCCTGTCAACCGGCGTCGCGATCGCGCTGGTCGGCACGCCGCTGATGCTCGCGATGATCCGGCGCGGCGCCGCGTGGTCGGGTGTGCTGCATGCGCAGCCCGAGCGCGCGGCCGGCGGCGGCGCGACGCGGCTGGTCGGCCGGCTGGAACGGCTCGAGGGGCTCGGCTGGCCGCTGCGCGGCGCGCTGTTCGCGGCTTCCGCCGCAGTCGTCGTGGCGATCGTGTTCGCCGGCGTGTCGGCCGGCCCCGAATGGGTGACGCCCGCGCGCTGGTGGGCCGCGCTCGCGGGCCACGATCCGGTCGCGCGCATGCTGATCGACCTGCGCATGCCGCGCCTGCTGTGCGCGCTGTTCGCGGGCGCGCTGCTGGCCGCGAGCGGCGTCGCGATGCAGAGCGTCGTGCGCAATCCGCTCGCCGGCCCCGAAGTGCTCGGCGTCACGCAGGGCGCGGGGCTCGTCACGCTGTTCGCGTTGTCGACGTGGCCGCTCGCCGGGCAGCTGACGCTCGCCGCGGCGGCGTTGACGGGCGGGGCGCTGTCGCTCGCGATCACGCTCGCGCTGAATCATCGGCATCGCTATGCACCGCTCGCGGTCGCGCTGACCGGCATCGCGATCGGCGCACTGTGGACCACGCTCGCGCAGTGGCTGATCACGCAGGAAAGCGTGCAGCCCGCGCGCTTCGTCGTGTGGCTGGTCGGCGGCACCTACGGCCGCAGCTGGGGCGAGGTCGCGATGCTGCTGCCGTGGTGTGCGCTCGCGGTGCCGGTGTTCGCGTGGCTCGCGCGGCCGCTCGACATGCTCGCGCTCGGCGACGATCAGGCGGCCGCGCTCGGCCTGCCGGTCGCCGCGCTGCGCCCGCTCGCGCTGACCATCGCGACGCTCGCCGCGTGCGCGGCCGTCGCGGCGGTGGGACCGGCCGGCTTCGTCGGCCTGATGGCGCCGCACGTCGCGACGATGCTCGGCGCGCGCCGGCATCGCACGCGGCTGTACGTCGCGGCCGCCTGCGGCGCCGTGCTGCTCGGCGCGGCCGATCTCGCGGCGCGCACGCTCGTCGCGCCGCGCGAAGTGCCGGCCGGCGTGCTGACCGCCCTGATCGGCGCGCCGTATCTGCTCGGGCTGCTGATCGTCGAGGGGCGCCGCGCGCGGCGCGCGGCGCGATGACGGCGGCGCCCGGCTGCACCGCCGACACCGGCGCCACGCGGTTTTCCGCGTTCGCGCCCGAAGCGCTCGGCGCGCATCTCGACGTCGTGTGGCTCGGCCGCCCGCACGAGACGCACGCACCGGGCCGGGTCGTCGTGCCGGTCGAGGCGCTGGCCGATCATCGCGACGCGCTGCTCGACGCGATGGTCCGTCACTACGGCGGCGACCCCGCGCGGCATGCGCGTGCGCTGATCTCGCAATGGAGCAAGTACTACTTCGGGCACGCGGCGCCCGCGGCCGTGGCCACCGCGCTGACGCTCGGCCGGCCGCTCGACATGGCGCCGCGCCGCACCTTCGTCGCGCTCGACGACGGGATGCCGGGCGCGCTGTACTTCGCGCCCGATGCGCTCGGCGCGCCGTGCGACGCGCCCGCGCCGCGTTACGCCGGGCTGCTCGCGCATCTGCATGCGGTGATCGAGCTGCTCGCCGAGATCGGGCGCGTCACGCCGCGCGTGCTGTGGAGCAACGCGGGCAACCTGCTCGATCATCTGTTCGGCATGTACCGGACGCTGCCGTGCGTCGCCGATCCCGTGCGCGATGCGTGCTGGCTGTTCGGCGCGTCGTGCGTGGACGGCGAACCGAATCCGCTGCGCATGCCCGTGCGCGACGCCGTGCCGCGCTCGGCGCTGCTGCCGACGCCGTTTCGCGCGCGCCGCGTGTGCTGTCTGCGCTATGAAATTCCTGGAGAGACCCGACTGTGTGCAAGCTGCCCGCTGCTCTTGACGATGGACGACGCGGCGCTGGCCGAGCAGGACCCGAGCCGCTGATGCACGCCGGCCGCCGCCGTTCGCTCGGGATGCTGGCCGCGCTCGCCGCCGCCGCGTGCGCGGCGCCGCGCGATGCGCTCGCGAGCGATGCACGCGCGGCCGGGCGTGGTGCGGGTATGGCTACGGCCACGGCCTTGCAGGGCGGCCGCTCGCTCGCCGGCAACCCGGTCGTGTCGCAGGCGAGCGCGACGATGCCGCTGCGCGCGCAGCGCGTGGTCGCGCTCGACTTCATGTTCGCGGAAAGCGCGATCGCGCTGGACATCGTGCCGGTCGGCATGGCCGATACGGCGTTCTATCCGGGCTGGCTCGGCTACGCCAGCGACCGGCTCGCCCACGTGACCGACGTCGGCTCGCGGCAGGAGCCCGGGCTCGAAGCGATCGCCGCCGTGCAGCCCGATCTGATCCTCGGCGTCGGCTTTCGGCATGCGCCGATCTTCGACGCGCTCGACCGGATCGCGCCGACGATCCTGTTCCAGTTCAGCCCGAACGTGTCGGAGCGTGGCGTGCCACGCAGTTTACCGATCACGCAACTCGACTGGATGCGCGAGATCTTCCGCACGATCGGCGCGGTCACGGGCCGCGGCGCGCGCGCGCAAGCGGTCGAAGCGCAACTCGACACAGGTATTGCCCGCAACGCGGCGCGGGTTGCCGCGGCCGGGCGCGGTGGCGAGCGCATCGCGCTGCTGCAGGATCTCGGGCTGCCGGACCGTTACTGGGCCTATACGGGCAACAGCACGTCGGCGGGCCTCGCGCGTGCGATGGGGCTTGCGCCGTGGCCGAACACGCCGACGCGCGAGGGCACGCTGTACGTGACGTCCGCCGATCTGCTGAAACAACGCGATCTCGCCGTGCTGTTCGTCACCGCGAGCGGGCCGGACGTGCCGCTTGCGGCGAAGCTCGATTCGCCGGTGTGGCGGTTCGTGCCCGCGCTGCGCGAGCACCGGATCGCGCTCGTCGAACGCAACATATGGGGCTTCGGCGGCCCGATGTCGGCGCTCAAGCTCGCCGACGTGATGACCGACACGATGCTGAAACTGCCGGCCGTGCGCTGACGCGTGCGGCGGGAATTCACGTCGGACAGCGGGGTGGCGCGGTTCAGAAGGGCATGGTGTGCGAGGGTTCGTTGTGCGTTCGTCCCGGCGCGATCACGTGAGTGGGTCGGTAAGCGGGCCGCACGTTTCGCGTTTCGGGGAGAGTGCCTTCCGTCATGCACGGCATAGCCTGCGCGATTTCCCCGTGCCACGCATGCGCCCAACAGCGAATCGAACCCAACGCCAGTACACAGCAAGCGCGACGCGCATCCGGCCACGTCTTGCCCGCGGCAGCAGCCGGCCGCCGCGATCGCGCTGCACAGGCAAGCCCATCGCCGCAATCGCTGCGCGCCTGCCACCGATCATCGAGACCGCCGCCGCGACCAACACGGCGATGCACGCCGGCGTGCCCCGACGATCACGCACTCAGCGCGTTCTCCCCGTCACGCGCCCGCGCGGGCGCCGTATCGCTGACGATCTGCCCGTTGTCGAGCTTCAGCAGCCGGTCGGCGAGATCGAAATAGCGGTCGTCGTGCGTGATGACGATCACGGCCTTGCCGCGCGCGCGCAGCTCGGGCAGCAATTGCTCGTAGAACACGGCCTTGAACGACGGGTCCTGGTCGGCCGCCCATTCGTCGAACAGGTAGAACGGCCGGTCCTCCAGATACGCGACGACGAGCGCGAGCCGCTTGCGCTGCCCGGTCGACAGCGCGCGATTCGAGAACGCGCCGTCGACGACCTTCACCTTGTGATCGAGCGCGAGCTTCGCGATCAGCGCGTTCGCGCGCGCATCGGCCTGCGCGCGCGCCGGGTCGTCCGGATCGACGATGCCGAGCAGCGCGTCGAACAGATGGAAGTCGTTGAACACCGCGCTGAAGCGCTGCCGGTACGCGGCGCGCTCGCGCCAGCCGATCGGCCGGCCGTCGACCTCGATCGTGCCTTCCTCGGGTTCGTAGAGGCCGGTCAGCACCTTCGCGAGCGTGGTCTTGCCGCTGCCGTTGCCGCCGACGATGAACACCAGCTCGCCGGGCCGGATCGTCAGGTCGATCGGGCCGATCCGGAACATCCGCTCGTCGCGTTCGTGGAAATACGCGTGCGTGACGCCGCGCAGCGTGACGGCGCCGGCCGGCGGCACGTCGGGCGCGTCGCTGGCGGGCGGCACCGTGCGCAGCGCGCCGAATTCGGCCATCACGGCTTCGATGCGCGCGAGCGACACGCGCGCGGCATTGACGGTCGGCAGGTTGTTCAACAGCCCGTCGAGCGGCACCAGCATGAACAGGAACACGACGACGTAGCCGGCGGCCGTGGACGCGTCGGCGTGCACGCCGAGTTGCGGCCAGAACGCGGCGGCGCCGAGGAACACGTAGAACAGGAAGATGATCCAGCCGACGCCGACCGCATACGCGCTGAACGCGCGACGGCGATGGTCGCGCACCTCGCCGATCGCCGTGCCGAGCTGGCCGTCGACGAACTGGCGCGCGCGCGCGTCGTGCAGCTTCAGCTCCTTCGCGCCGGAGAACAGCGAGCCGAGATGGCCGAACAGCCGGTCCTGCGCGCGGCCGGCCGCCTCGAGCGACGCGATCGCGCGGCGATCGCCGGTGTGATAGCCGAGCGAGCCGGCGACGATCGCGGCGAGCGCGAGCACGCACACGGGCCACGACAGCCACGCCAGATAGCCGAGGCAGCCGAACACGATCGAGCCGTGCATCACCAGGTTCGGCAACGCGAAGAACAGCATCGACACGTTGGTCGCGTCGTCGGTGAGTACCGACTGCACGGGCGCCGCGCCGATCCGCTCGATGTCGCGCAGCTCGGCCGCGCCGACGCGCCGCGCGAGATGCACGCGCAGCCGCGCCATCGTGTCCTGCGACAGCCGGGCGAACAGCGTGCCCGACACGATCCGCGTGACGAGCGCGATCACCGCGCACAGCGCGAAGCGCCACGCGAGCGCCGCATCGGCCGCGCCCGGCTGCGCGAGCGCGCGGTTCAACGCCGCGACGAGCAGCACGCTCGCGACGCCGTTGAGCACGCAGGCGGCGAGCGCGAGCGCGAGCGAGGCGCGGCTTTCGCGCAGCAGCGCGAGGATCAGGCGCGCGGCGGGGCGGCCGGGGGAGGCGTCGAGGGACGGCGGAGAAGAGGGCTCGTGGGCGGCTGTCATCGGCAACGTCGGTTAATGAAGGGCAGGCGAGAAGAACTGGTGAAACGCGCGCAACCGGCAGAGCCGGCGCGAACGGCAGCGCTGCGGCAGCCGCGCGGTCGCGGCGTCTCTCCCTGATAGACGAACGGGCGCCGCAAATATTTAGCAGCGCAGGCATTTAGCAGCGCGTGCGAACTCGCCATGCGCGGCCTGCGCGCGGCCGTCATGCGCAAAACGGTAAAAAATCGGCCGCGCCGTTCGTCACACCAGTGAAGCCGCCCGAAGCGGCCCCGAGACTTGGCCGAAGCGGCCGGACCGAAGGACTTCACGCACATGACGAGTTTCCCGACTGCGCTGCACCACCGAATCCGCGACCTGGCGCGCCTCGCGCCCGACGCACCCGCGCTCGCCGCGCCTTTCCAGAACGAGCTGCGCCTGTCGCGGCGCGCGCTCGACGCTCAGGTGTCGCTGCTTGCGCGCCGGCTGCGCGCGGCCGGGGTCGGCGCGGAGGTGCGCGTCGGCGTCTGCGTCGAGCGCTCGTGCGAGCTGTTCGTCGCGCTGCTGGCCGTGCTGAAGGCGGGCGGCGTGTTCGTGCCGCTCGATCCGCGCCATCCGGCCGCGCGGCTGGACTGGATCGTGCGCGATGCGCAACTGCGTCACGGCGTCGTCGATGCGGCCGGGCGCGCGGCGCTCGGCGCGCCGTTCGAACACACGTTCGACGTCGCATCGGCGGCAGGCTCAGCCGCCGACGCATCCGCGTTCGACGAGGAAGATGCGCCCGTGCATCCGCGCGCGGCCGCCTACATGATCTACACGTCGGGCTCGACCGGCACGCCGAAGGCGGTCGTCGTCGAGCACGGGCCGCTCGCCGCGCATTGCGACGCGCTGGCCGGCGCGCTGCCGATCGAAGCCGACGACCGGCTGCTGCATTTCGCGTCGGTGAATTTCGATGCGGCGCACGAATGCTGGCTCGCGCCGCTCGCGGTCGGCGCCAGCGTGACGATCGCACCGGCGCAGCCGTTCGCGCCGGACGCCGCGCATGCGCTGATGGTGCGCGAATCGGTCAGCGTGGCCGCGTTTCCGCCCGCGTACCTGCGCGAGTTCGCGAGCGTCGCCGCGCGCGACGGCGTGCCGCCGGCGTTGCGCGTGCTCGCGTTCGGCGGCGAAGCGCTGCCGCAGCAGGCGTTCGACACCGTGCGCCGCACGTTCCCGTCCGTGCGCCTCGTCAACGGCTACGGCCCGACCGAGGCCGTGATCTCGCCGATGCTGTGGCCGGTCGAGCCCGGTGAAACGCCCGCGCTGGACGCCGACGATGCCTACGCGGCGCTGCCGATCGGACGTGCGATCGGCCCGCGCATCGCGCGCATCGACGACGTGGATGGCGACGCCGATGCCTACGCTCATGGCGAGCCCGGCCGCGCCGGCGAGCTGCTGCTCGGCGGCGCATGCATCGCGCGCGGCTATCACGGCCGCGCGGCGCTGACGGCCGAGCGCTTCGTACCCGACGCGCACGGCGCGCCGGGCGCGCGCGTCTATCGCACCGGCGACCTCGCGCGCCGGCGCGCCGACGGCGCGTTCGACTATCTCGGCCGCGTCGACGATCAGGTGCAGGTGCGCGGCGTGCGCGTGGAGCCGGCGGAGATCGCCGCGTGTCTGCGCACGCACGCGGCAGTCGCCGATGCAGCCGTGATCGCCGAAGCCGTCAACGGGTCGACGCGGCTGATCGCATGCGTCGCGTTGCGCGCTGCCGCGGACGATGCGGACGATGCCGCATTGAAAGCGCACGTCGGCGCCCAGCTGCCGGCCGCGTGGCAGCCGCATCGGTTCGTGCGCTGCGACGCGCTGCCGTACACGCTGAACGGCAAGCTCGATCGCGCCGCGCTGCGCGAACGGATCGCCGCCGCGCAGCGCGCGGACCAGCCCGCCGGCGAGCCGGCGCGCACGGCCACCGAGGCGCATCTCGCCGCGTGCTGGCAGACGCTGCTCGGCCTCGATGCGCCGCCGTCGCGCGACGCGCGCTTTTTCGCGCTCGGCGCGGATTCGCTCGCCGCGATGCAGCTGCAGGCCGCGATCCGCACGCAATGGCGCGTGAACCTGCGGCTCGACGCGCTGTTCGCCGATCCGCTGCTGGCCGAGCTTGCCGCACAGGTCGATCGCGCGGAACGCGAAACCGGCGCGCCGCTCGCCGCGATTCCCGTGCGCGGCGCGCGCGCCGATGCCGATGCAGATTCATCGGCTGCGCCGTACGTCGATCGCGCGGCGTCGCTCGCGCAGCAGCGCTTCTGGGTGCTCGCACAGACGCGCGACGCGGGCGCCGCCTATCACATCGCCGCACACTGGACCATCGACGGCGCGCTCGACCGTGAGGCGCTGCAACGCGCGCTCGATCATGTGATCGGCCGGCACGACGCATGGCGCACCACGCTCGTCGACGACGGCGACGGCATCGTGAGGCAGCGCATCCATGCCGCGCTGCCGGTGCCGATCGCGACGGTCGACCTGCGCGAGCTGCCGCCCGCCGCCCGCGATGCGCAGGCCGCGCGCGTGGCCGAACGCGATGCGGGCGCGCCGTTCGATCTGTCGCGCGGGCCGCTGCTGCGCGCGACGCTGGTCGTGCTCGACGACGCGCGTCACCGCCTGTTGCTGACCGCGCATCACGCGATCACCGACGGCTGGAGCTCGCGCTGCGCGTTCGACGAGCTGGCGGCCGCGTATTGCGCGTACGCGCAGCGCCGCGAGCCGTCGTTGCCGGCGCTGCCGATCCAGTATGCGGACTACGCGGACTGGCAGCGCGACATGCTGGCCGGCGGCGAAGGCGAACGCCAGCTCGCGTACTGGCGCGCGGCGCTGCGCGACGTGCCCGGCCCGCTCGCGTTGCCGACCGACCGCCAGCCGCCCGCGACGCGCACGCAGCACGGCGCGCGCGTGTCCGTGCGCCTGCCTGACGCGGTCGTGGCCGACCTGCGCCGGCTCGCGCGCGACGCGCAGGCCACCGTGTTCACCGTGCTGCTGGCCGCGCTCGACGCGTGGCTCGCGCGCCTGACGGGCGAGACCGACGTGGTCGTCGCGGTGCCGGTCGCGCATCGGCAGCGCGAGGAAACGCGCCGTTTGCTCGGCCTGTTCCTGAACACCGTCGCGCTGCGCGTGCGGGTCGCGCCGACGCAGCCGTTCCGCGCGCTCGTCGAGGCGACGCGCGCGGCCGCGCTCGACGCGGTCGCGCACCAGGACGTGCCGTTCGAGCGCGTCGTCGATGCGGTGAAGCCGCCGGTGCGGCGCGGCGACGAATGGCTGCGCGTGAAGTTCGCCCAGCAGTTCGACGCGCGGCACGACAGCGTATTGCCGGGCGCGACCGCCGTCGCGACGCCGGGGCCGGATCTCGCCGCGCGCTTCGACTTCGCGCTCGACTTCACCGACGACGCGAGCGGCATCGCGCTCGTCGCCGCCTATGCGACCGACTGCATCGACGCCGACACCGCGCGCGCGTGGCTCGACAGCTATGCCGCGCTCGTCGCGTGCGCCGCGCACGACCCGCAGACCGTCACGGCGGAGCTGCCGTGCGATGCGTCGCCCGCGTCGCGCCAGCCGCGCGACGGCCGCGCGCTGCGCGTCGAGCATGCCGACGTGGTCGCCGCGTTCGCGCGGCAGGCGGCCGCATATCCGCATCGCGTCGCGCTCGCCGATGCATCGGCGTCGCTGACGTTCGCCGAACTCGACGACGCGTCGAACCGCATCGCCCATGCGCTCGCGCTGCGCGGCGTGCGCGCCGAAGCGCCGGTGATCGTCTGCATCGAACGCTCGGCTCGCTTCGTCGCAGCGCTGCTCGGCGCGTTGAAGGCCGGCGCGCTGGCCGTGCTGCTCGATCCGGCGCAGCCTGCCGCGCGCATCGTCGCCGCGGCCGCCGACTGCGGCGCGCGCTGGGCGCTCGTCGCCGATGCCGCTACTGCCGCCGCATGGCCGCACGACACGGCCGCGCAGCCGCTCGACGTCGATGCGCTCGCCCAGGATGCGCAGCTCGCGCACGCGGGCGGCGTGCGTGTCGCGCCGCACCCGGAACAGGGCGCTTATCTGATCTATACGTCGGGCTCGACCGGCACGCCGAAGGGCGTCGTCGTCACGCACGGCGCGCTCGCCGACTACGTGCAGGGCATGCTCGACGAGTTCGCGTTCGCACCGGACGCGTCGTTCGCGATGGTCTCGACCGTCGCCGCCGACCTCGGCCACACGACGCTGTTCGGCGCGCTGTGCGCGGGCCGCACGCTGCATCTGCTGCCGGCCGCCTGCGCGTTCGATCCGGATCTGTTCGCGCAGGAAATGCGCGGCCGCGACGTCGGCGTGCTGAAGATCGTGCCGAGCCATCTGCAGGCGCTGCTCGACGCGCGCGTGCCGGCCGACGTGCTGCCGCGCCACGCGCTCGTGACCGGCGGCGAAATGCTCACGTGGGCGCTGGTCGCGCGCGTGTCCGCGCTCGCGCCGGCATGCCGCGTGATCAATCATTACGGGCCGACCGAGGCGACCGTCGGCGCGATCGCATGCGACACCGTGTCGATCGCCGCCGACGCGCGCGACGTGGCGAGCGGCGTGCCGCTCGGCGCCCCGCTGCCGAATGCGCGCGCGCTGGTGCTCGATGCGTTCGGCGCATGCGTGCCGCCCGGCGCGACCGGCGAGCTGTATCTGGGCGGCCCCGGCGTTGCGCGCGGCTATCTGAACCGGCCGGCGCAGACGGCCGAGCGCTTCGTGCCCGATCCGTTCACGCCCGGTGCGCGCCTGTATCGCACCGGCGACCGCGTGCGTCTGCGCGCGGACGGTCGGCTCGCGTTCGTCGGCCGGATCGACGATCAGGTGAAGATTCGCGGCTATCGCGTCGAACCGGGCGAGGTGAGCGCCGCGCTGCGCGCGGCCGGCCCGATCGCGCAGGCGGAAACGCTGGCGATCGAGCACGACGGCCGCATGCGGCTCGCGAGCTTCGTCGTGCTGCGCGACGGCGCCGCGTTCGACGAGGCCGCGGTGCGCGCGACGCTCGGCGCGACGCTGCCCGATTACATGGTGCCCGCGCAGATCGTCGCGCTCGCGCGTCTGCCCGTCACCGCGAACGGCAAGATCGATCGCGTGGCGCTGCGCGCGCTCGCCGCGGCGCCGGTGGCCGCGGCCGGCGGCGACGCGCCGCAGGGGCCGGTCGAAACGGCGCTCGCGCAGGTGTGGCAAGCGGTGCTGAAGGCGCCGCAGGTCGCGCGCGACGACAACTTCTTCGAACTCGGCGGCGACTCGATCCTCGTGCTGCAGGTCATCGCCCGCGCGCGCAAGCTCGGCGTGCGCTTCACGCCGAAGCAGCTGTTCGACGCGCCGACCATCGCCGGGCTCGCGCGCGTCGCCAAGACCGAGGCGGTCGGCGTCACGCCGGCTGCAACGCCGGTGCCGGTCCAGGCCGCCGCGTCCGCGTCGGCCCCCGGGCTGCTGACGCCCGCGCAGCAACGCTTCTTCGCGCTCGACGTGCCGCATCCGGGCCACTGGAACCAGTCGGTCGCGTTCGACGTGCGCGGCCCGTTCGACGCCGATGCGTTCGCGCGCGCGTTCGCCGCGGTGCTGGCCCATCACGATGCGTTCCGCCAGCGCTTCACGCGCGGCGCCGACGGCAGCTGGCGCGCGCACGACGCCGCGCAGCCGTACGACGCGTTGCCGCTCGCCGAGGTCGCCGCGCGCGACGAAGCCGATGCGCTCGCGCGCTTCGACGCATTGCAGCGTCGGCTCGACCTCGGCCGCGGTCCGCTCGCCTGCGCATGCGCGGCGCGGCTGCCGGACGGCGCGACGCGGCTGTATCTGGCGATTCATCACGCGATCGTCGACGGCGTGTCGTGGCGCATCCTGATCGACGATCTGGACGCCGCCTATCGCGCCGCCTGCGAACGCATGCCGGCGCGACTGTCGCCGCCGGGGCTGCGCGCCGATGCATGGGCCGCGCGGCTCGCGCGTGCCGCGCTCGGGCCGGACGCGCCGTTCGCCGCCGAAGTCGCGTACTGGGCCGGCATGGCGCACGGGGACGCGTTCGTGCCCGATCGTCCCGATGCGCCGGCGACCAACGCCGATGCGGCCGTCGTCGTGCAGACGATCGACGCCGCGCTGACGCGCGCCGCGCTCACCGATGCGCACGCGGCCTATCGCACGCAGACGATCGAGCTGCTGGCGGCGGCGCTCGCCCGCGCGCTGACCGGCGCGGGCCGCGCCGCGGCGTGCCGCATCGAGCTCGAAGGGCACGGCCGCGAGGCGCTGTTCGACGACGCCGACGCGAGCCGCACGATCGGCTGGCTGACGAGCCACTATCCGGTCACGCTGCCGGTCGAGGCCGACGCGTGCGCGACGCTGTGCGCGGTCAAGGACACGCTGCGCGCGGTGCCGCACAAGGGGCTCGGCTTCGGCGTGCTCGCGCACTACGGCGACGCGGCGACGCGCGCGGCGCTGGCGGCGGTGCCGCGCCCGCGCGTCACGTTCAACTATCTCGGCCAGTTCGACGCGCCGCGCGACGCGCTGCTGGTGCCGCGCTTCGGCGGCGCCGGCATCGAGCGCGACCCGCACGGGCCGCTCGGCAATACGCTGGCGATTCACGCGTACCTCGACACCGACCGCGACGGCGCGCGCACGCTGAAGCTGCACTGGGTGTACGGCGCGCCGCAGTTCGAGCGCGCGACCGTCGATGCGCTCTCCGAACGCTTTGCGCGCGCGCTGCGCGAACTCGTCGACGCGTGCGCGTCGCGGGTCGCGCGGCGCGGCGGCGGTGCGACGCCGGGCGACTTCCCGCTCGCGCAGGCGGCCGGCCTCACGCAGGCCGCGATCGAGCGCGCCGCGCTCGACTGGCGCACGATCGACGACGTGTATCCGCTGTCGCCGATGCAGCAGGGCATGCTGTTCCATGCGCTGTACGCGCCCGGTCATGCGAGCTACGTGAACCAGCTCGTCGCGCGCGCGACCGCGCTCGACGCCGAGCGCTTCGCGGCCGCGTTCGATGCGGCGCTCGCGCGCCACGACATCCTGCGCACCAGCGTGATACCCGACGAGGCCGCGCCGCTGCAATGCGTGCATCGCGATGCGCGGATGCCGATCGAACAGCTCGACTGGCGCGCGCGCGGCGCGACGCTCGACGCGGATTTCGACGCATGGCTGGCCGCCGACCGCGCGCGCGGCTTCGACTGGCGCGAGCCGCCGCTGATGCGCGTCACGCTGATCCGCGTGACGGACGACGCGTGGCGCGTGGTGTGGACGCGTCATCACGTGCTGCTCGACGGCTGGAGCACCGCGCGCCTGCTTGCCGAGGTACTGCGCGACTACCGCGATCCCGACGCGGTGTCGCCGTTCGAGGGCCGCCCGGCGCTGCGCTATCGCGACTTCATCGCGTGGCTCGGCACCCGCGAGCGCGGCGCGGACGAGCGCTTCTGGACCGGGCGGCTCGCGCGCCTCGATGCACCGACGCTGATCGCCGCGCGCACGGCCGACCGCGCGGCGGCACGGATGACGACGCGGCGCGCGACGATCGCCGCCGACGCGACGGCGCGCGTCACGCAAGCGGCGCGTGCGCTGCAGCTGACTGTCAACACGCTGGTGCAGGGCGCGTGGGCGCTCGCGCTGCAGCGCATGACGCATCAGCCGGCCGTCGCGTTCGGCGCGACCGTCGCCGGCCGCCCCGATGCGCTGCCGGACGTCGACGCCGTGCTCGGCCTGTTCATCAACACGCTGCCGGTGATCACCGCGCCCGCGCCGCAGCAGCGCGCGGCGGACTGGCTGCGCGCATTGCAGCGCGACAACGCGGCAGCGGCCGAGCATGCGCATACGCCGCTCGCGGACATCCAGCGCTGGGCGCGCGGCGCCGGCGGCGCACTGTTCGACACCCTCGTCGTGTTCGAGAACTATCCGGTCGACGCTGCGGGCGACGACGCCGATCCGCGCGCGCTGCGCTTGAGCGACGTGCGCAGCATCGAAGCGACCGATTTCGCGTTGACGCTCGTGATCGAAAGCGGCGCCGAGCTGACGATCGACTACGGCTATGACGCCGCACGCCTCGACGCCGCCGACGTCGACGCCTGGCACCGCGCGTTCGCGTGCGCGCTCGACGCGCTGGCCCGCACGCCGGATGCGCTGCTCGGCACGCTGTCGATCGCCGACGACGCGGCATCCACCGCGCTCGCGCGCGCGCAGCAGACCGCGCGCAGCTGGCCCGACGCACAGCGGCAGCCGCTGCATCTGCAGTTCTCGGCGGCCGCGCGCGCGACGCCCGATGCGATCGCGCTCGAATACGCGCATCCGGTCGACGGCGTGCAGCGCATGAGCTACCGCGAGCTGGACCTGCGCACGTCGCGCGTGGCCGCCGCGCTGCGCCGGCGCGGCGTTCGGCGCGACACGGCGGTCGCGCTGTGCGTCGAGCGCTCGTTCGACATGGTCATGGCGCTGGTCGGTGTGCTGAAGGCCGGCGCCGCCTACCTGCCGGTCGACCCCGACTATCCGGCCGAGCGCATCGCATACCTGCTGCGCGACGCGCGGCCCGCGGTCGTCATCACGCAGCCGCAGCTGCGCGCCCAGGTCGAAGCGGCGCTCGGCAACGGTGCGGCGGCCCAACTGCTCACGGTCGCCGAGCTGCTCGCCGACGGAATGGACGATGCGCACGATGCCGACGCGCCCGCCGTCGTCGACGACGCGCAGCTCGCCTACCTGATCTACACATCCGGCTCGACCGGCAAGCCGAAGGGCGCCGGCAACACGCACGGCGCGCTGGCGAACCGCATCGTGTGGATGCAGGACGCGTACCGGCTCACGCGCGACGACGTCGTGCTGCACAAGACGCCGTTCGGTTTCGACGTCTCGGTGTGGGAGTTCGTGTGGCCGCTCGCGACCGGCGCGACGCTCGCGATCGCGGCGCCGGGCGAGCACCGCGATCCGGCGCGGCTCGCGGCCGCGATCCACGCACACGGCGTGACGGTGCTGCATTTCGTGCCGTCGATGCTGGCCGCGTTCGCCGCGTATCTCGACGATTTCGGCGCCGCCGCGCAATGCGACAGCGTGCGCCTGATCGTCGCGAGCGGCGAGGCGCTTGCGCCGGAGCTGGTCGCGAAGGTCGCGCGGCTGCTGCCGGACGCGACGCTCGTCAACCTGTACGGGCCGACGGAAGCCGCGATCGACGTGTCGCACTGGACCTGCCGCGCCGACGACGCGCGCGCGCCCGCGGTGCCGATCGGCCATCCGATCGCGAACCTGCAGCTGCACGTGCTCGATGCGGCGTGGCAGCCGCTGCCGGCCGGCGCGACCGGCGAGCTGTATCTGGCCGGCGCGGGCCTCGCGCGCGGCTATCTCGGCCGCCCGGGCCTGACCGCGGAGCGCTTCGTCCCCGATCCGTTCGTGCTGGGCGCGCGCATGTACCGCACCGGCGACCTCGCGCGCCGCCGCCCGGACGGCGCGCTCGATTATCTCGGGCGCGTCGATACGCAGGTGAAGCTGCGCGGCCAGCGCATCGAGCCCGGCGAAATCGAGGTGCTGCTGCGCGCGGCGCCCGGCGTGCACGACGCGGTCGTGATCGTGCGCGACGAGCAGTTGATCGGCTACGTCGCGCGCGGCGACGCGGGGCCGCTCGACCGTGCCGCGCTGCTCGACGCGCTGCGCGCGCAATTGCCGGCGTACATGGTGCCGTCGCAGCTGATCGAGCTCGACGCGCTGCCCGTCACGCCGAACGGCAAGTGCGACCGCCATGCGTTGCCGGCGCCGCAGCGCGAGGCGGCGGTGGCCGTCGCGCTCGCGACCGATACCGAGCGCGCGCTCGCGGCGATCTGGCAGCGCGTGCTGCGCGTCGACGCGATCGGCCGCGACGACGATTTCTTCCAGCTCGGCGGCCATTCGCTGCTCGCGACGCAGGCGCATGCGCAGGCCAACTTGCACTGGGGCCTCGCGCTGCCGCTGCGCACGCTGTTCGACGCACGCACGCTGGCGCGCTGCGCGGCGGCGATCGACGCGGCCTGCGCGGCCCATCGCGACACCGATGCCGCGAGCGCGATCGACGCGCTGCTCGGCGAACTGGAAACCCGCTAAGGACGACGGATGACGAACGCTCAACCCGACTGGCTCGCACTCGCTGCGCGCTTCGCGCAATTGCCCGACGCGCAGCGCGCGGTGTTCATCGACAAGCTCGGCGCCGCGGGGATCGATTTCCGCAGGCTGCCGATCCCGCCGCGCACGCCGCGCGACGATCGCGTCCCGGCATCGTTCGCGCAGACGCGGCTGTGGCTGCACGCGCGGCTGATCGATGCGCCGCACGCGTATCACATCACCGAGCGGCTCGCGCTCGACGGGCCGCTGGATGCGCATGCGCTGCGGCTCGCCTGCGATGCGCTGATCGCGCGCCACGAAGCGCTGCGCACCACTTTCGACGAAACGCAAGACGGCGTCGCGCAGACGATCCACGCGCCGCTGCGCTGCCCGTGGCGCGACACCGATCTCGAGGCGCTGCCGGCCGCGCAGCGGCGCGCGCAGGCCGGGCGCATCGCGACGGCCGACGAAGCCGAGCCGTTCGACCTCGGCACGCCGCCGCTCGTGCGCGTGCATCTGATCCGCTTCGATGCGACGCATCACTGGCTCGCGTTGACGGTTCACCACATCGTGTCCGACGGCTGGTCGTCGGACGTGCTGCTGTTCGAGCTGGCGGCGTTCTACCGTGCCTACGCGTCGGGCGAAGCGGTGTCGCTCGCGCCGCTGCCGATCCAGTACGCGGACTATGCGCTGTGGCAGCGCCGCTGGCTCGATGCCGGCGAGCGCGAGCGCCAGCTCGCGTTCTGGCGCGCGCGGCTCGATCCGCAACGCGGCGTGCTCACGCTGCCCGGTGCGGCCGCGCGGCCGGCGCGCCGCAGCGCGCGCGGCGCACGTCACGGGTTCTCGCTCGATGCGCGCCTCGGTGCGCGGCTGCGGGCGTTCGCGGCCGACGCCGGCGCGACGCCGTTCGCGGTGCTGCTCGCGGCGCTCGACGCGCTGCTCGCGCGGGCGACCGGCGACGCACGGATCTGCGTCGGCGTGCCGGCCGCGAACCGCGAACGCGCGGAGACGGCCGGCCTGATCGGCTTCTTCGTCAACACGCTCGCGATCGACGTCGACGTGCCGGCGCACGGCGATTTCGCGGCGCTGGTCGCGCGCACGCAGCGCGCGCTCGTCGATGCGCAGATGCATCAGGACGTGCCGTTCGAGCAGGTCGTCGACGCGCTCGGCGTGCCGCGCAGCGCGAGCCATCATCCGCTGTTCCAGGTGATGGCCGCCTACGGCGAGCGCCGCGCGCCGCCCGCGCTCGGCGCGGCGTCGGCCGCATGGCTGCCGTCCGGCACGCCGTCCGCGAAATTCGACCTGACGCTCGCCGTCGAAGCGACGCCCGACGGCGCCTTCGACGCCGCGTTCATCTATGCGCTGGACCTGTTCGACGCCGCCGCGATCGCGCGGCTCGCCGCGCGCTTCGTCACGCTGCTCGACGCCGCGCTCGCGCAGCCGGCCGCGCCGATCGGCGAGCTCGACTGGCTGCCGGCCGACGAGCTCGCGCAACTGTTCGCATGGAACGCGCGGGCCGGCGCGGCCGACGCCGAGCCGTTCGTGCCGGTGCACGCGCGCATCGCCGCGCATGCGCGCAAGCGGCCCGACGCACGCGGCGTCGCCGATATCGAGCGCGCGCTGACGCGCGGCGAGGTCGACGCGCGTGCCGCGCGCATCGCACGCAACCTGGTCGCGGCCGGTGTGCGGCCCGAGATGCGCGTAGGCGTCGCGCTACAGCGCTCGGTCGATCTGCTGGTCGCGCTGATCGCGGTGCTGAAGTCGGGCGCGGCGTTCGTGCCGCTCGATCCCGCGCACCCGCGCGAACGGCTCGCGCAGATCGTCGGCGACGCGGGCATCGCGCACGTGCTGACCGACCGCGCGAGCGCCGCGTCGCTGCCAGCGCTGTCCGGGTTGCGCATCTGGCATGCGGATGAAGTCGATGCGCTCGACGAAGCCCAGCACGTCGAACTGCCCGACGTGCTGCCCGGTCATGCGGCCTACGTGATCTATACGTCGGGCTCGACCGGCACGCCGAAGGGCGTGATCGTCGATCACGCGGCGTTCGCGCGCCATTGCGTCGCGATCGCCGAACGCTACGGCGTGCGCGAAAGCGACGTGTTCCTGCTGTTCCAGTCGGTCAACTTCGACGGCGCGCACGAAGGCTGGTTTTCGCAATACCTGTCGGGCGCCGCGGTGTCGATCACCGCCGACGTGCTGTGGCCGCCCGCGCAGACCTGCGCGATGATGGCGCGCGACGGCGTGACGATGACCTACGTGCCGCCGGGCTGCGCCGCGCAGCTCGCCGAATGGGCGCTCGCGCACGGCGCCCCGCCGACGCTGCGCTCGTTGACCGTCGGCGGCGAGGCGACGTCGCGCGAAGCGTTCGCGATGCTGCGCCGCGCGATGCCGAACGTGCGCGTGGTGAACGGCTACGGCCCGACCGAAACCGTGATCACGCCGACGCTGTGGATGTTCGCGCCCGGCGACGATCTCGCGAAGCTCGGCGATGCGGCCTATCTGCCGATCGGCACGCTGGTCGGCGCGCGCACCGCGCACGTGCTCGATGCGCGGTTGCGGCCGCTGCCGGTCGGCGTGATCGGCGAACTGTATCTGGGCGGCGAGGGGATCGGCGTCGCGCGCGGCTATCTCGATCGTCCGGCGTTGACGGCAGAGCGCTTCGTGCCCGATCCGTACGGCGCGCCCGGCGCGCGGCTGTATCGCACCGGCGATCTGGTGCGGCGTCGCGCGGACGGCGTGTTCGACTTCATCGGCCGCGTCGATCATCAGGTGAAGCTGCGCGGGCTGCGCATCGAGCTCGGCGAAATCGAGGCGCAACTGGCCGCGCACGATGCGGTGCGCGAAGCGTGCGCGGTCGTGCACGGGCAGGGCGCGCATGCGCAGCTCGTCGCCTACGTCGAGCTGAGCGCCGATGCACGGGCGGATACACAGCCCGTCGACGCGGCGATGCTCGATGCGCATCTGCGCCGCACGCTGCCCGACTACATGGTGCCCGCGCAACTGATCGTGCTGGACGCGCTGCCGCGCAACGCGAACAGCAAGGTCGATCGCGCGCGGCTGCCCGCGCCGGTGCGCGTCGAGCGCGCATACGAGGCGCCGCTCGACGGCGACGAAGCCGCGCTCGCGGCGATCTGGCGCGACGTGCTGAACGTCGAGCGCGTCGGCCGCGGCGACCACTTCTTCGAGCTTGGCGGCCATTCGCTCGCCGCGGTGCGCGTGGCGACGCGCGTGGCCGAACGGCTCGGCCGCGACGTGCCGGTGCGCGCGCTGTTCGAGGCGCCGGTGCTCGCGCAATATGCGGCGCAGCTCGCCGATGCGCCGCGTGCGGCGCACGCCCGCAGCGCGTCGCACGCCGCCGCCGCGGTGAAGCCCGACGCCGACGGCGTGTGGCCGCTGTCGCCCGCGCAGCTCGCGCTGTGGTTCCTGTGGCGCGCGCAGCCGGACAACGCCGCCTACAACATTCCGCTCGCGCTGCGCGTGCGCGGGCCGCTCGACGTCGACGCGTTGCGCGCGGCGTTTGCGGCGGCTGCCGCCGCGCATCCCGCACTGCGCACGCGGCTCGTTGCGCGCGCCGGCATGCTGCCGGGCCAGCGCGTCGCACCGGTTACGCCGGTCACGTTACCGCTCGTCGACGTCGCTACGCAGCCCGACGCGCTCGAGCGCGCGGCGCAGCTGACGGCCGCCGACGCGCTCACGCCGTTCGACCTCGAAGCCGATGCGCCGCTGTGGCGCGCGCGCGTCGTGCGGCTCGGCACGCACGATCATGTGCTGTCGGTGGTGATCCATCACATCGTGTCGGATGGCGAATCGATCGAGTTGTGGCTCGACGCCGTGCGGGCGCGCTATGTCGAACACGTGCGCGGCGCAACCGCATCGGCATCGGCACCCGCCACGACGCCGCTGCCGCGCACGTCGCTCGTGCTCCCGCCGCCGTGCGCGGCAGCGCGCGTCGCGTACTGGCGCGACGCGCTCGCCGATCTGCCGCCGCGCGTGCTGCCGCAGCGTGCGGATGCGCCGGCCGTTCCGCAATGGCGGGCCGCGCGCATCGCGATCGAATTCGACCCGACGACGATCCGGGCGGCGCGCGACGCCGCAACGGCCGCGCGTGCGACGTTGCCGATGCTGCTGCACGCGGCGCTCAACACCGCGCTGTTCCGCGTGACGGGCGCGGCCGACCAGCCGGTCGGCGTGCTCGCGTCGACGCGCGAGCTGGCGGGCGACGCGGCGCACGATGCGCTCGGCCTGTTCATCAACGCGGTGGTCGTGCGCACGCGGCTCGACGCGACGGCGAGCCGCGCCGACGTGCTCGCGCAGCTGCGCGACACCGCGCTCGCCGCGTATGCGCATGCGGACGTGCCGTTCGCTGACGTCGTCGCCGCGCTGCACGCGCCGCGCGCCGCCGAGGCCAATCCGCTGTTCCAGGTGATGTTCAACTACCTGCGGCCGAGCGGCGCCGCGACGCGCGACTGGGCCGGCCTGACGCTCACCGAATTCGACGACGTGCGCCACCGCGTGGTGTTCACGCTCGAGCTGGACGTCGTCGAGCATCCGGACGGCCGCGTGAGCGCCGCGTTCTCGTATGCGGACGAACTGCTCGACGCTGCGTTCGTCGCTGCGCTCGTCGACGTCTATCACGACGAGCTCGCGCGTTTCGCGGTCGCGCCCGAAGCGCGGCTCGGTGTGCCGGACGCGCGGTTCGCGGCGCCGACGGCCGCGCGTGCGCGCGTGGCCGACACGGCGCCGCAAGCGCGCCACGCCGTTGCCGCACTGGCCGCGCTGTGGTCCGACACGTTTGCGTGCGCCGTGCCGCCACCCGATGCCGATCTGTTCGCCGCCGGCGCGACCTCGTTCGACGTCGTGCGTTTCGTCGATGCGGCGTGCGGCGCCGGTCACGCGCTGACGGTCGCCGACGTGTTCGCCGCGCCGACGCTGGCCGCGCTCGGCGCGCGGCTCGACGCGACGGCCGAAACGGCGCAGGAGGTGCGCGATGCCGGCTGAAGTGCGTGCGAACCGCTTCGCGCGATTCGATACCCGTCGCGTCGCGTTTCCGCTCGGCCGCCGCGCCGTGCGCGAGACGCGCCGACATCCGCGTCGTGCAGCCGCCGTGCATGCGCGCGCGGCGCAACACGTTGTTCGCCGGCCGTCATCGTCGACGGGCCGGTTCTACCGACAAGGGAGCTGAGAGACATGCAGAGAGAAACCGTATTCGACCTGATCGGCGTCGGCTTCGGGCCGTCTAACCTCGCGCTGGCGGTGCGTATCGCGGAACGCGGCGACGGCGCGCGCCCGCTCGCGCAGTGCTTCGTCGAGCGCCAGCCCGCGTTCGGCTGGCACCGCGGCATGCTGCTCGACGACTGCCGGATGCAGATCTCGTTTCTGAAGGATCTCGTCACGATGCGCGATCCGACGAGCCGCTACACGTTCATCAACTACCTGTTCGAACGCGGCCGGCTCAACGAATTCGTGAACCTGAAGAACTTCTATCCGACCCGCGTCGAGTTCCACGACTACCTGAGCTGGGTCGCCGACGCGTTCGACCGGCACGTGCACTACGGCGAGACCGTCACCGCGATCGAGCCCGTGCACGGCGACGGCGCGCGCGTCGACGCGCTGCGCGTGCTGTCGTGCGACGCGGCCGGCCGCGAGCGCCAGCGCGTCACGCGCGCGCTGTCGGTCGGCGTCGGCGGCACGCCGGCGGTGCCCGAGGCGTTCGCCGCGCTCGGCCGCGATCGCGTGATCCATTCGTCGTCGTATCTCGCCGACATCGAGCGCCTCGTCGCGGCGCCGGACGGCGCGCGCCGCCGCGTCGCGGTGATCGGCGCGGGGCAGAGCGCGGCCGAGGTGTTCGTCGATCTCGCGCGCCGTTTCCCGCACGTCGACGCGAGCCTCGTGATGCGCGCGGGCGCATTGAAGCCGGCCGACGACAGCCCGTTCGTCAACGAGATCTTCAGCCCCGAGTTCACCGACGTCGTCTACGCGCAGCCGCACGACGCGCGACGCGCGCTGCTCGAACGCTATCGCGACACCAACTACGCGGTGGTCGACCGGCCGCTGATCGAGCAGATCTACGAAATGCTGTACCTGCAGCGCATCGACGGCACGCCGCGCCATGCGCTGCTGGCGAACCGCGCGATCGAGGGCGTGCAGCGCGGCGCCGACGGCCGCATCGAGCTGACGCTGCGCGACCGGATGAACGGCAGCACGCGCGTCGAGCGCTTCGACGCGCTCGTGCTCGCGACCGGCTACCGGCGCGATACGCATACGACGTTGCTCGACGGGCTCGCGCCGTATCTCGGCGATGCGCTCGCGCGCGGCGAGGTCGCGCGCGACTACCGGCTCGCGACGCCCGAGCACTTCACGCCGCGCATCTACCTGCAAGGCTGCTGCGAGGACAGCCACGGGCTGTCGGACACGCTGCTGTCGGTGCTGGCGCGCCGCGCGGACGAGATCTGCAGGTCGCTCGAGGAGGCGGCGTCGCTCGCCCGCGACGACGACGCGGGCCTGCCGCGACACGAACAACGACATCAAGACGGGGCGAGCGCGGGCCGGATGGCTTGCGCTCTTTGACAAAGGTGCGGTCGATGACCGCATGAATAAACGGGAGCAGAGCAACATGGAGTGGGCAACAGGCACGCGTTTGCGTGCGATCGCAGCGGCAGCGAGCGTCGCGTTCGGGATGGCGGCGGGGCACGCGTTCGCGCAGACGCCAGCCGCTGCAGGCGCGCAGAACGGCGTGCAGGACGGTGGATCGGCCGCTACGCCGGTCGCTGCGCCGAAGGGCACGGCGGTAGGCACCGCGGTAGGCACGGCGGTAGGAAGCGCCGCCGGCACGCTGCCGGCGATCACCGTCAAAGCGAGCGCGGCCGGCGACGGCACGGTCGGGCTCGTCGCGAAGCGCAGCCGCACCGGCACCAAGACCGACACGGCGCTCGACGAGATCCCGCAGACGATCAACGTCGTCACCGCGCAGCAGATCGAGATGACCGGCGCGACCGACGTGAACGCCGCGCTGCGCTACGTGCCGGGCTTCTCGTCGTACGGCTCGGACAACCGCTCCGACTGGTACGCGGCGCTGCGCGGCTTCACGCCGACCGCGTTCGTGAACGGGCTGCAGGTGCCGAACACGCTGAACCTGTCGAGCTGGCGCGTCGATCCGTACATGATCGACAGCATCACCGTGCTGCGCGGGCCGACGTCGGTGCTGTACGGCGCGGGCGACCCCGGCGCGATCATCGACGTGCAGACCAAGACGGCCGACGGCGAGCGCGTGCGCGAAGCCGGCGTGCAGTTCGGCAACTATGCGCGCAAGCAGTTCATGATCGACGTCGGCGACAAGCTCGATGCGGACGGCAAGTATGCGTACCGCTTCGTCGGCGTCGCGCGCGACGGCAACGCGTTGACGGGGCCGAACAACGACCAGCGCGTCGCGCTCGCGCCGTCGTTCCGCTGGCGCCCGGACGCCGACACGTCGCTGACGCTGTCGGCCACCTACCTGCAGGACTGGGGCGACATCTCGTCGAACCTCCTGCCCGCGCAGGGCACCGTGTTGCCGAACCCGAACGGGCAGCTCGACAAGGACGTCTACGGCGGCGACCCGAACTTCAACTACTACCGCAAGAAGCAGTGGTCGCTCGGCTATCAGTTCGAGCGCAACCTGAATTCGATGTGGACGTTCCGCCAGAACGTGCGCTGGATGCACCTGTCGCTCGACAACGGCTCGGTGTTCGGCGCGGGCTTCGCGGACGGCAGCCTCACCGACATCAACCGCTGGGCCGGCGTGTTCCAGACCAACTACAGCCGCTTCGACATCGACAACAACCTGCAGGGCCGCTTCGGCACCGGCCCGTTCGAGCACACGCTGCTGCTCGGCTTCCAGTACAACCGGCAGACCGCGACCGACAGCGAATGGCTGGCCGCCGCGCCGACGCTGAACCTCTACAACCCGGTCTACACGCCGGTCACGCTGTCGGTGTTTTCGCCGCCGAACACGACG
This sequence comes from Burkholderia sp. B10, assembly GCF_004368385.1. Lineage (NCBI taxonomy): Bacteria > Pseudomonadati > Pseudomonadota > Betaproteobacteria > Burkholderiales > Burkholderiaceae > Burkholderia > Burkholderia sp. B10. The sequence continues at coordinate 106,241 of NZ_PQMX01000006.1, forward strand.
TACCGCACCAACACGTACACGACGATGAACACGTTCGGTCTGTACGCGCAGGACCAGATCAAGTGGAACCGCTGGACGCTGACGCTCGGCGGCCGCGAGGACTGGGTCAATCAGCGGATGGACGACCGCGCGGGCGGCACGCAGTCGAAGGCCGACGTCACCGCGTTCACCGGCCGCGTGGGCCTCACGTACCAGGGCGACTACGGGTTGTCGCCGTACGTCAGCTACGCGACCTCGTTCAACCCGCTGATCGGCGTGAACCTGTACGGCGGCGGCCTGCCGCAGCCGACCCGCGGCAAGCAGATCGAGGCCGGGCTGCGCTGGCAGCCGCCCGGCAAGAACCTGATGCTGAGCGCGGCGATCTACCAGATCAACCAGACCAACGTGCTGACGCCGACGCCGACCAACCTCGACCCGGCCGGCACGACGTCGATCCAGACCGGCGAAGTGCGCTCGCGCGGCATCGAGCTGAACGCGACCGGCAAGCTCACGCGCAACCTGTCGCTGATCGCGTCGTACGTCTATCAGGACGTGAAGAACGTGCAGGCCAACGACGCGTCGCTGAACAACTGGCCGGTCGACATCCCGCGGCCGCGCCAGATGGCGTCGCTGTGGGCCGACTGGACCTGGCACACGGGCCCGCTCGCGGGCTTCGGCCTGGGCGGCGGCGTGCGTTACCAGAGCGCGGCGGCCGGTGCGGCCGACAACTCGCTGACGGTCGCGAGCTACACGCTGTACGACGCGGGCGTGCATTACGACACGCGCAACTGGCGCTTCGCCGTGAACGGCACGAACCTGTTCAACCGCCACTACATCAGCGGTTGCCAGTCGACCAGCGTCTGCATCTTCGGCACCGATCGCACCGTGATCGCCACCGCGAAATACAACTGGTGACGGCGCGCGCCGCGGTGTGCGGGCCGGCCTTCGAGCCGGCGCGTGCGCCGCGGCGCCGTCGTCCGCTTTTTCCCGACGCCTCCATGCGAAAGAAGAATCTCGTCTACATCCAGTCGCTGCGCAACGGCGCGGCCGATCGCGCCGGCCAGCCGGTCGCGTACCGCGGCGGCACGCGCTACATGAAGGCGCCGCTCGAATTCCTCGTCGAGCGGCTCAACGCTTCGCCGCTCGGCGAGCGCTATATGCTGCAAGCCGTGATCGTCGACGACGACGCAGGCTCGCCGGCCGACCAAGCGAAGCTCGCCGACTACGGCTTCGCGCGCACGCCGGGCCGCCCGTGGATCCTGCCGGAAGGGCTCACCGTGCAGGGTCGGCCGGTCGACGAACTGTTCTGCACGATCGCGTCGACGTACCGGCGGCTGCCGCGCGATGCGCGCGAACGCGCGGCGGGCAAGCAGGCGTTCGAGCGCCGCCTGCTCGAGCGCCTGCTCGAACTCGACGCCGACGTCGTCGTGCTCGACGGGCTGCTCGTGATACTCGACGAGCTCGTACGTCCCGGCGCGCGCTTTCACCGGCGCATCGCGAACATCCATCCGGGCATCACGGCCGACGGGTCGCCGTACCAGCGGCGCGGCGCGTGGGCGACGCTCGACGCGCTGCACGGCGCGCGCGGCGAGCGGGTCGACTGGGCGAGCGGCGCGACCTCGCGCGTCACGCCCGTGACGATGACGGGCGCGTCGTTCCACTACGTCGACAACGGCATCGATTCCGGCGAGGTGATCTGCGACGTGCTCGACACGCCGATCGCGCCGGACGACACGATCCTCGAACTGCGCTGGAACAACTTCCAGCGCAGCCTGTTTCCGGCACTCGAGCGCGGGCTGCACATCGTCGCCGATCGCCACGACGCGGGAGCACTGTGATGGCACACACGCTGACGAAACCGGCCGATCCGCGCGATAGCGTCGAAGGCGACGTGGCCGCCGCGCTCGACGGCGCGCCGCACGCGACGCCCGTCGCCGAACGCATGCTGCACGCGTGGCGCCCCGACGATGCGCCGGCCGCGCTGCTCGCGGAATTCGTCGCGCTGTTCAACACCGACACGCGGCACGACGCGGCCACCGTCTCGGTGCCGCTCGGCGCGGCTGACCCGGCCGCCGTCGCCGCGTACGTCGCGCGCGCGGTGCGCGAAGGCGTGATCGACGACGCGCAGCGCGCGGGCGAGCGGCTGCGGCTCACCGCGTCGCGCGCGACGTTCTGGCAGAACCCCCAGCCGTGGCTGAAGGCGCCGGCGTCGGGCGGGATGCCGCTGCGCTACGCGATCACCAACGGCCATCGGCATCCGGTGCGGCCGCCGTCGCCGGCCGGCGAGATCTACGCGCGCTACATGCCGCAGGTCGGCATGACGTTCAGCCTGCGCACCGTCGACGTCGCGACGCACGCGCGCCTGTTCAGCGACTGGATGAACCTTGATCGCGTCGCGCATTTCTGGGACCAGCGCGGCACGCTCGACGAGCACGCGGCCTATCTCGCGGAACGGCTCGCCGATCCGCACATGCACCCGATGATCGGCTATTTCGACGACACGCCGTTCGGCTATTTCGAGTTCTACTGGGCCAAGGAGGACCGCCTTGCGCCGTTCTACGACGCGCACGACTACGATCGCGGGCTGCATCTGCTGATCGGCGACTCGCGCTTCCAGAGCGCGGGCAAGCTGCATGCGTGGTGGAGCGGCGTGCTGCACTACATGTTCGTCGACGAGCCACGCACGCAACGGCTCGTCGGCGAGCCGCGCGTCGATCACGTGCGGCATATCGCATACATGCACCGGCTCGGGTTCCGGACGCTGAAGGAGTTCGACTTTCCGCACAAGCGCGCGGCGTTGACCGTGATGGAGCGCGATACGTTCTTCGATACGTTCCGGTTGCCGTGATCGGGGCGGCGCGACAGCGGCGCGAGCGCACGGGTGTCGCGAGGTTGCCGGCGAATGCGGAGGCTCGCGCGGACATCGCCGGAATAGGGCGTCTGTGCGCACGCGCGTCGGCATGCCGGCAATTCGTTCGATGCCGGAGGCGAAGCCGACTGCGGTGATTCCCGTGTTTCGCCGGAATGCGAAAGTTCTATCTGGAAAATCGCTGATTCAGCCAGCTATGGTTTTGCGAACAAACAATATGAGAAACGAGAAATAATTAATCGCATCTCCATTTTAGATGCCGCGATTTGTATAAATTCGGTCAATGGGACGAGTTCGAATTTACGAATTCGTCGCCTCGATCCAACGGCCTGCCTAGTTATAACCGAACCTTTTCTCTCATCGCGATACGCTCTGGTCGGCGATATGGCTGGCGCCCGGCCGCAACCTGTCGCGATCGAAGCAATATGGATAAATCTGCATTTTCCGGGCAATAAATCCATCGGAGAGAAAACGTGAAAAAGATAATCGTGAGCGCAGGCCTGGCGGCATTGGTGGCGTCTTCGGCGGCGCACGCTTTGCGGATCGACGAAGCGACCTTCAAGTATTACGGCGGCGATAGCGCAGACCTGGCGAACAGCATCAAGACGCACAACGACCAACTGCGCGCGTTCAGTTATGAGACGCCGTGGCTCGCGGTCGGAGAGGTCGGTGGCTGCACCGCGACATGGCTTGGCGACAACGGGGGATGGACCTACGTGCTGACTGCCGCGCATTGCGCCGGCTATCAAGGCACCGAGACAGCCGTAACCAAGCGCTTCACGACGCTCGATCGCCGCGTAGTCGCATCGGGCCGGGGCACGGCGTACGTGCCGCCGCAGCGGATCAACAAGCCGGCGGGAATGGGCGGCGCGTCGACCGATATCGCGATCCTGAAGCTGCCGACGCTCCACCCGATAGCGGACGTGCTCGGCAAGCCGGTCGAGCGGCCGATCCTGAACGACGATCCTCACGAGAAAGACCGCGACGTCATTTTCGTCGGCTATGGAAGCTGGGGTGTCGGCGCGAAGGGCAGCGGTTCGTACTGGCCGGCGAACGGCGAGCGACGGCTGTACGGGCGCAGCCGGATCGACAGCATCTTCGAGCTCGGCTACGGAATCGGCGCGAGCTATCGCTCTGCCGGGCCGTCCCCGTTCTGGACGCGCACTGCGTCGGGCGATAGCGGGTCGGCCTGGTGGCAGATTCGCGATGGCAAGCCGGTCATCATCGCGACGACCAATGGCGGCGGCGACAACTATTCGACCGGCGCGCGCGTATCGAAGTACGTGGACTGGATCAAGTCGGTCTATCCGGAAGCGCGCTTCCTGTCGGCCGAGCAGCCGGCGGGCTGCATCGTCAGCCTGCAGACGGCCGCGAGATATTGCCTGCCGGTGGGGCAGCGCTCCGGTTATGCATTGCCGTCGTGGATCTATGCGCACGACGTGTTCGTCGATGCGGCACCGGGCACCGCGGTGATGCTGTCGGATTGGGACAACCTGTCCTACAACCGGATCGCGACGTTCGTCGGCACGGTCGAGAACGGCGGTCTCAAGCAGGTGAAGGCCGTCAACGGACAGGTGCTCGATTTTTCAAGGCCGCATTCGATGCGCGTCGTGCGCGATACGACGCCGCTCGGCTGTATCGTCAGCCTGACGTCGGGCGCGAAGTATTGCCTGCCGGCGGGGCAGCGGTCGGGGCGTGCGCTGCCGTCCTGGATTTATGCAAACGAAGTCCAGGTTGAAGCGGCCGCGGGGATCGCGGTGATGCTGTCGGATACGGACGACCTCGCGTTCAACCGGGTCGCGACCTTCACGGGCTTGACGCAGAACTGGGAGTTGAAGAAGGCGAAAGCCTGGAACGGCGAAGACCTCGATTTTTCGCGACCGAAGTCGATGCGCGTCGTTCAGCAATGATGGCGGGGCGTTGAGGTGCTGCGCGGCATGGGCGCGAAGCCCGTGCCGCGTGTCATGCCGGCGGCGTCGCCGGTCCCGCGAGAAACGCGCCGCGGAAGGCGTCGAGATGTCCGTCGGCGTCGCCGCCGAATTCGCCGGGTAGCAGCGTAACCACGCCGGGTCGTGCGTTCACTTGAACCCTGGCGTACACAAAAGATGTACGGCGGTTGAAAAGTGAACAAATGCCCCGGAAGTCCTTGATATCAATAGATATCGAAGCGACGCCCACCCGTGCTCGCCGCGCCTCTACATGCCGGAGACCGACACACAGCCGCGCGGGCACCACGCCTCCCGCTCCCCGCGCCGGTACGGCCTCGCAAACGCGCTGCCGCCATGCTGTCCGCCCTCTGCACCCCAACTCAACCGGCAACTCCAGGTTGCCGCCGCGACCACTTACTCCCTATTCGGTTGCCGTGAGCCGGACTATCCTTTGCCCGAACCTTCCGAACCCGACCCAGGAGCCGCCCCCATGACCCACAGCGTGATCCCCGCAGGCCTCGCCGACGAAATGATCGACATTCGACACCGCATCCATGCGCATCCTGAACTCGGCTTCGAGGAATTCGCGACCAGCGATCTCGTCGCCGAGCAGCTGCAAGGGTGGGGCTATACGGTCCGGCGCGGGCTCGGCGGCACGGGCGTCGTCGCGCAGCTGAAGGTGGGCGACGGCACGCAGCGCCTCGGCCTGCGCGCCGACATGGACGCGCTGCCGATCCACGAGTCGACCGGCCTGCCGTATCGGAGCACGATCCCCGGCAAGATGCACGCGTGCGGCCACGACGGTCACACGGCGATGCTGCTCGCCGCCGCGAAGCATCTGGCGCGCGAGCGGCGGTTTTCCGGCACGCTGAACCTGATCTTCCAGCCGGCCGAGGAAGGGCTCGGCGGCGCGAAGAAAATGCTCGACGACGGCTTGTTCGAGCAGTTCCCGTGCGATGCGATCTTCGCGATGCACAACATGCCGGGCTTCCCGACCGGCAAGCTCGGCTTCCTGGCCGGGCCGTTCATGGCGTCGTCGGACACCGTGATCGTCGACGTGCACGGCCGCGGCGGCCACGGCGCGGTGCCGCACAAGGCGATCGACCCGGTCGTCGTGTGCGCGCAGATCGTGATCGCACTGCAGACCATCGTGTCACGCAACGTGTCGCCGCTCGACATGGCGATCGTCACGGTCGGCGCGATCCACGCGGGCGACGCGCCGAACGTGATTCCCGAGCATGCGCAGATGCGCCTGTCGGTGCGCGCGTTGAAGCCCGACTTGCGCGATCTGTTGGAGACGCGCATCAAGGAAGTCGTTCATGCGCAGGCGGCCGTGTTCGGCGCGACCGCGACGATCGATTACCAGCGCCGCTACCCGGTGCTCGTCAACGATGCGCGGATGACGGCGTTCGCACGCGACGTCGCGCATGCATGGGCCGGCGCAGCGAACCTGATCGACGGGATGGTGCCGCTCACCGGCAGCGAGGATTTCGCATTCCTGCTCGAGCAGCGGCCGGGCTGCTACCTGATCATCGGCAACGGCGACGGGGAAGGCGGCTGCATGGTGCACAACCCCGGATACGACTTCAACGACGCGGCGCTGCCGATCGGCGCGTCGTACTGGGTCAAGCTGGCCGAGGCGTTTCTGGTGTGACGGGACGCTGGCGGGGAAGGCGAGGTCTCGCGCCGCAGCCCGCTATTCCGGCACGACTTCCGGCGTCTCTCCGCTCGCTCGATCGGCCTGCTCAACCTCACCGAACGCCTCGCCGCGAAACAACGCCGCGGCCGCATCCGGGTTCGACGGCCAGTACATGTGCATGTAGGTCGCGACGACCGGCCCCGCGCGATACACGGCTTCGCCGCTGCCGCTCGCGCCGTCGCAGCGTGCCGCCGTCGCCGCCGCCGCGAGCGGCGTATCGAGCCGCGAGTAATGGAACGTATGGCCGCGCATCGGGCCCCAGCGCGTCGCGAGCGTCTGCATGCCGAGCGCGGCGAAGCGGCGCTGCATCGTCGCATGGCCCGGCAGCAGCCCGACCATCGGCGTCGTCGCGCCCTGCGCGTCGGTCAGCGACTCGCACAGGTACAGCATCCCGCCGCATTCCGCGACGATCGCCCGCCCGGCCGCCGCATGCGCGCGGATCGTGCGCGCGCTCACCGCATTCGCGGCGAGCGTCGCCGCGTGCAGCTCCGGATAGCCGCCCGGCAGGAACAGCGCGTCGCACGCGTCGGGCACCGGTTCGTCGGCCAGCGGCGAAAAGAACCGCACCTGCGCGCCGAGCGCGTCGAGCAGCGCGAGATTGGCCGGGTAGATGAACGAGAACGCCGCGTCGCGCGCGACCGCGATCCGCGTGCCGGCCAGCGAGCGCGGCAGCGCGGCTGCTTTGGGTGCCACTTCGGGCGCTGCGAACGCGACGGCCGGCGGCAATTCGGCGAGCGCGGTCTGCGCGAGCGCGTCGGCGGCGCGCTCGAGCCGCGCGTCGAGATCGTCGATGTCGGCCGGCTGGTGCAGGCCGAGATGCCGTTCGGGCAACGCGATCGCCGCGTCGGCCGGCACGTGCCCGAGCCAGCGCAGGTCGTCCGGCAGCGCCTGCCGCAGCAGTTGCGCATGTCGCGGCGAGCCGACGCGATTCGCCAGCACGCCGTAAAACGGCACGCCCGGCCGGAACCGCGCGAGCCCGAACGCGATCGCGGCGAACGTCTGCGCCATCGCCTTCGCCGAAATCACCGCGACGACCGGCACGCCGAACGCGGCGGCCAGGTCCGCGCTGCTCGGCGTGCCGTCGAACAGGCCCATCACGCCTTCGATCAGGATCAGGTCCGCGTCGCGCGCCGCGTCGGCGAGCAACGCGCGGCAGCCGGCCTCGCCGACCATCCCGAGATCGAGTGCGTACACGGGCGCGCCGCTCGCGCGTTCGAGCAGCATCGGATCGAGGAAATCCGGCCCGGTCTTGAACACGCGCACGCGCCGGCCGAGCCGCCGGTGCAGCCGCGCGAGGCCGGCCGTCACCGACGTCTTGCCCTGGCCGGACGCCGGTGCGCTGACGAACAGCGCGGGACACGCACGCATCGGTCAGAACTCCACGCCGGGCTGCGCCTTCACGCCTTGCTCCTTGTACGGATGCTTGACGAGCCGCATTTCGGTGACGAGGTCGGCCGCATCGATCAGCGCGTCGGGCGCGTGCCGCCCGGTCACGACGACGTGCACGGCTTCCGGCCGGCCGGTGAGCGTCGCGAGCACTTCGTCGAGCGGCAGGTACTCGTACTTGAGCACGGTGTTCAGCTCGTCGAGGATCACCATCCGGTACTCGCCGCTTTCGATCATCCGGCGCGCCGCGTCCCAGCCCTTGCGCGCGGTCGCGATGTCGGCGTCGCGGTTCTGCGTGTTCCACGTATAGCCGTCGCCCATCGTCACGAAGTCGCACTGCGCGACCGCGCCGAGGAAATCGCGCTCGGACGTATGCAGCGCGCCCTTGATGAACTGCACGACGCCGAGCCGCATGCCGTGGCCGAGCACGCGCACGGCCATGCCGAACGCGGCCGTGCTCTTGCCCTTGCCGTTGCCGGTGTTGACGATCAGCAGCCCCTTTTCGCGGGTGGCCGCGGCCTGCTTCTTCTCGTGGCCGGCGCGGCGGCGCTCGGTCATCCGCTGATGGGATTCGGCATCGGTCTTCATCGGGAGTCGTCCTGTGGAAAGCGAAACAAACGGTTCAGAGCGGGCCGGCGAGCGCGACCGTCACGCCGTCCCGGATCAATTTGGGGCCGAGCAGCCGGCCGTCGGGCGCGGCGAGGCGCGCGCACGGCTCGGCGACGCCCGCCACGCCGAAGCGCGCGAGCGCGGCGGGCGACGGGGCGCTCAACGGCGGCGCCGTGCAACTCTTGAGCGCGGCCGCGTCGAACCCGACGAGCGGCCAGCCGCGTCGCGCGCACAGCGTGCGCAGCGGCCGCGCGCGCGCCTTGTCGGCGAGCGTCGCGACGACGGCCGGCTCCGCGCCCGGATGGCGCGCGAGCGCCGCGCGGATCGCCGCGTCGAGCTGCGCGGCCGTCACGTGCACGCGAAAGCCGACGCCGAGCGCGACGCGCATCATGCGCCGCTGCCGAGTGCGGCGCGCACCGCCGGATCGGCGGCGAGCGCGGCCACGCGCCCGATCACGACGATCGCCGGCGAGCCGATGCCGGCCGCGTTCACGCGTTCGACGACCGTCTCGAGCGTCGCGAGCACGTGCCGCTGCGCGTCGCGCGTCGCGTTCTCGATGGCCGCGCACGGCGTGTCGCCGGGCAGCCCGCCCGCGCCAAGCGCGGCGACGATCGCGGCGAGCCGGCGAATCCCCATGTAGATGACGAGCGTCATCCGCGTCGCGGCCAGCGCGCGCCAGTCGGGTTCGTCGGCGCCCGCGCCGTGACCGGTGACGAAGATCACGCCCTGCGCGTCGCCGCGATGCGTGACCGGAATGCCGAGCGCGGCCGGCGCCGCGATGCCGGCCGTGATGCCGTTCACGACCTCGACCGGGAAGCCGGCCGCGCCGAGCGCGAGCAGCTCCTCGCCGCCGCGGCCGAACACGAACGGATCGCCGCCCTTGAGGCGCGCGATGCTGCGGCCCGCGCGCAGATGCGCGAGCATCGCCGCGACGATCTCGTGCTGCGGCGTCGACGCATGGCCGCCGCGCTTGCCGACGTGTTCGATGCGGGCATCCGCGCGCGCATGGCGCAGGACGTCCGGGTTCACGAGATCGTCGACGAGCAGCACGTCGGCCGCGGCGATCGCACGCACGGCCTTCAGCGTCAGCAGATCGGCGTCACCGGGGCCCGCGCCGACGAGCCACGCGCGGCTCATCGGGCGCGCCGCGGCGCGCACCGCGGCATGGCAGGGGAGACGAAACGGCGAGCGGCACGGGGGCCGGCAGACAGGCAAGGCATGGGCGGATCGGGCGAAGCGCGTGAGCGCGGGCAGACGGCGCTCCGGTCCGTCCCTCGCGGACCGGGCGTTCGGCGAGCAGCGCGCTCGCCCCTTGCGTCGGCCGGTATCCGGGCTGGCCGCTTGCCGGGCCGCAGCCTTCCCGCCCGCTGGGGCAGTGGCATCGAGGGCGGCCTGGGCGCGCGCGGAGCAACCGCGGCGCGCGGGCGGCGTACCGTTGCGGGGACAGCACAGGCCAGGCGAAGCTCCGCCTCCTGTTTCCCGTTTAACTGCATGCGCGCAATGCGCACGCGAGCACCGAACGCGGCGCATACGATAGCACAGCGCCCGGCCCGCGCGAACCGGCCATGCCTGCCCCCGCGGCCGCGCGCGGCGGGCCGCCGTGTGCGGTCGCGGCGCCCGGCGGCGGCCCCGCGATGGCCGGTTTTGCCTTGACGCTGCCGGCACCGCCCCCTACACTCGCACGCGTTTTGGTGCTCGCGCGCGCTGCTCCGGCGCGCGCAGTTAAACGGGAAACAGGGAGCCTGCCTGCACCGCAGACGAGCCAACCTGTGCTGCCCCCGCAACGGTAAGCGAACGCACGCGCCCAGCGCGTTGCAGCGCCGCTTCGCCGCATGCCCAGCGCATGCGGACGACCGCCACTGGATGCCGCGCATCCGGGAAGGCGAAGCGGCGTGTTCGTCAGCCCGGATACCGGCCAGAACGTGGGGTTCAGCGCCGCGGGGAGGCGGCGCATCGTCCACGGCCGCAGCACGCCCGACGCCCGAGCGTTTTCCACTTCCGTCATCGATCGGAGCGTCGCACGCGTGCGCGCGGCCGGGCGCGGCGAGCGGCGGGCCGCACGGGCAGGGCAGGCGGCAGCCGTGTTGGCATTCATCATGTCGACCGTTCGCAAGGGAGCATCATGCTCGACTCGTTCTTCCGCCTGTTCAACGACAGCCCGTCCGGGTTGCGCGGCAAAATCGCCGCGATCTATTCGCTTCTCGTCGCGTTCAACGTCGGCGCGTGGATCTGGGCGTTCGTCGCGTTTCGCGACCAGCCCGTGCTGCTCGGCACCGCGCTGCTCGCGTACGTGTTCGGGCTGCGCCACGCAGTCGACGCCGACCATATCGCCGCGATCGACAACGTCACGCGCAAGCTGATGCAGGAAGGCCGCAGCCCGCTCGGCGCGGGCCTGTTCTTTTCGCTCGGCCATTCGACGGTGGTGATCGTGATGTCGGTGGCCGTCGCGCTGACGGCCGCGTCGCTCGCGCGCTTCGAGAGCATGAAGACCTGGGGCGGCGTGATCAGCACCAGCGTGTCGGCCTTCTTCCTGCTGGTGCTCGCGGCCGCGAACCTGCTGATCCTGATTTCGGTGTACCGGACCTTTCGCGCGGCGCGCCGCGGCGACGCGATCGTCGATGCCGATCTCGACCTGCTGATGAACCAGCGCGGCGTGCTGGCCCGGCTGTTCCGGCCGTTGTTCCGGCTCGTGTCGCGCAGCTGGCATCTGTATCCGGTCGGCTTCCTGTTCGGCTTCGGCTTCGATACGGCGACCGAGATCGCGCTGTTCGGCATTTCGGCCACGCAGGTGCAGGGCGGCCTGTCGTTCTGGTCGGTGATGGCGCTGCCGGTGCTGTTCACCGCCGGCATGACGCTCGTCGACACCACCGACGGCATCCTGATGATGGGCGCGTACCGCTGGGCCTACGTGCGGCCGATCCGCAAGATCTACTACAACATGACGATCACGTTCGTGTCGGTGCTGGTCGCCGCGCTGATCGGCGGCATCGAGGTGCTCGCGCTGCTCGCCGACAAGCTCGCGCTGCAAGGCCCGGTGTGGGACTTCGCGACGCTCGTCGCCTCGCACTTCGGGATGCTCGGCTACGTCGTGATCGGCCTGTTCGTCGCGTGCTGGGTCGTGTCGGCCGCGATCTACCGGCTCAAACGCTACGACGAAATCGACGTGACGCTGTCCGCCTGACTCTCTTTCCGATACAGGACTCACCATGACCCTACGCAAGCTGCCCGTCACGATCGTCACGGGCTTTCTCGGCAGCGGCAAGACCACGCTGATGCGCCACATCCTGCAGCACGCCGCGGGCCGCCGCATCGCGGTGATCGTCAACGAGTTCGGCGAGCTCGGCATCGACGGCGAAATCCTCAAGGGCTGCGGCATCGGCTGCGACGACCCAGCCGGCACGCCCGGCGAAGCGGCCGGCCAGCTGTACGAGCTCGCGAACGGCTGCCTGTGCTGCACCGTGCAGGAGGAGTTCTATCCGGTGATGGAGGCGCTCGTCGAGCGCCGCGCCGACATCGACCACGTGCTGATCGAGACGTCCGGGCTCGCGCTGCCGAAGCCGCTCGTGCAGGCGTTCAACTGGCCGACCATCCGCAACAGCTTCACGGTCGACGCGGTGGTGACCGTCGTCGACGGGCCGGCCGCAGCCAGCGGCCAGTTCGCCGAGAATCCGCAGGCCGTCGACGCGCAGCGCCGCGCCGATCCGAACCTCGACCACGAATCGCCGCTGCACGAGCTGTTCGCCGACCAGCTGTCGTCGGCCGATCTGGTGATCGTGAACAAGGCCGACCTCGTCGCCGACGCGCAGTTCGCCGACATCGAGGCCGCGATCCGCGACGAGATCCCGCCGCAGGTGAAGATCGTGCGCGCGACGCGCGGCGAGCTCGATCTGTCGCTGCTGGTCGGGCTCGAAGCGGCGTCGGAGGACACCATCCATCTGCGCCACGACCATCACGGCTCGGCCGACGACGGCGATCACGATCACCATCACGACGATTTCGATTCGGTGGTGGTGGCGGGCGACGCCGGCACGCGCGAAGCGACGATCGCCGCGCTCCAGCGCGTGGTCGAGGCCCACACGATCTACCGCGCGAAAGGCTTCGCGGCGCTGCCGGACGCGCCGATGCGGCTCGTGATCCAGGGCGTCGGGCGCCGCTTCGACAGCTATTTCGACCGGCGCTGGCAGGACGGCGAGCCGCGCGCGAGCCGCTTCGTGCTGATCGGCGAGTCGCTCGACGCGGCCGCGCTGCAGCGCGCGTTCGATGCCGCGTGCGCGGCCGAACTGCAGCAGGCGTAACGCGATGCACCTGCTGCGCACCACGCCGGGCGGCTTCGTCGACGATACGCAGGGCGTCGTCCGGATCGACCAGCAGCCGGCCGACATCGTGATCCTCAGTTCGGCCGACACGACGCTGTCGCTGCTGGCCGGCGTCGTGCCGACGCTGCCGGCCGGTTTCCCAAGCGTGCGGCTCGCGAACGTCACGTTCCTGCGCCAGCCGGCGTCGGTCGATTTCTACGTCGACGACGTGCTGCGTCACGCGAAGACGGTCGTGATCGATCATCTGGGCGGCGAGGCGTACTGGCCGTACGGGATCGAACAGGCCGTGTCGCTCGCGTCGAAGCGCGGGCAGCAGCTCGCGATGTTCTCGGGCGACCTGCAGGAAGATCCGAACCTCGTCGCGAAGAGCACGGTCGCGCCGGCGCTGTGCCGGCTGTGGTGGCGCTATCTGCGCGAAGGCGGCTTGCACAACGCCGACGCGCTGCTGCGCAGCATCGCGTTCCATACGCTCGGCTTCGGTGCGGAGCCGGCGCCGCCGCGTCCGCTGCCGGCCGCCGCGCTGTACCACCCGGCGCGCGACCCGGCGAGCGTCGACGACTGGCGCGCGCGCTGGACGCCCGGCGCGCCGGTGGTCGCGATCCTGTTCTATCGCGCGCACTGGCAGGCCGCGAACACGGCGGTGTTCGACGCGCTGGCCGACGCGCTGGTGCGCGAAGGCCTCAACCCGCTGCCGATCGCCGTGACGTCGCTGAAGGACGCGCTGAGCCGCGAAGTCATCACGCGCCTGTGCGACGCGCATCGCGTCGCGCTCGTGCTGAACACCACCGCGTTCGCGGCCGGCGCGATCGACGCGCCCGAGCCCGACGTGCTGGCCGGCGACGCGCCGGTGCTGCAGGTGATCCTGTCGGGCGGCAACCGCGATGCGTGGCTCGCCGACAACCAGGGGCTGCATGCGCGCGACATCGCGATGCACATCGCGCTGCCGGAAGTGGACGGGCGCATCGTCACGCGCGCGGTCAGCTTCAAGGGGCTCGCGTATCGTTGCCCGCACACCCAGGTCGACGTCGTGCGCTACCAGCCGGACGCGGAGCGGATCGCGTTCGTCGCGGCGCTCGCGCGCGGCTGGTGCCGGCTGCGCACGCTCGACAACGCCGACAAGCGCATTGCGCTGATCCTCGCGAACTATCCGCATAGCGAAGGCCGCATCGGCAACGGCGTCGGGCTCGATACGCCGGCGTCCGCGCTGCGCGTGCTCGCGGCGCTGCGCGACGCCGGCTACACGGTGGCCGACCTGCCGGCCGACGGCGATGCGCTGATCGCGCGGCTCACCGCGGGCGTGACCAACGAGCCGGCCGTGCACGCGCTGCGCCCGGCGTTCCAGAGCTTCGCGCTGGCCGACTACCGGGCGCAGTTCGCGCGGCTGCCGGCGGCGGTGCGCGACGCGCTGAACGCGCGCTGGGGCGAGCCGGAAGCGGACCCGACGCTGCGCCACGGGCGCTTCACGATCGCCGGCTGGCGCGCGGGCAACGTGTTCGTCGGCATCCAGCCGTCGCGCTCGCGCGACGACAACGACTATGCGAGCTACCACGATGCGGAGCTCGTGCCGCCGCATGCGTACCTCGCGTTCTACTTCTGGCTGCGCGATGCGTTCCGCATCGACGCGGTCATCCATCTCGGCAAGCACGGCAACCTCGAATGGCTGCCGGGCAAGAGCGTCGCGCTGTCCGACGCATGCTGGCCCGACCTGACGCTCGGGCCGCTGCCGCATCTGTATCCGTTCATCGTCAACGATCCGGGCGAGGGCAGCCAGGCGAAGCGCCGCGCGCAGGCCGTGATCGTCGATCACCTGATGCCGCCGCTCACGCGCGCGGAAAACTACGGGCCGCTGCAGGACCTCGAGCGGCAGGTCGACGAATACTACGAAGCGCTGATGGTCGACGCGCGGCGCGCGAAGCTGCTGCGCAAGACGATCCTCGCGACGATCGCCGAGCATCGGCTGCACGACGAGTTGAGCGTGTCGCCGCCGCGCGATGCGGGCGACGAGGATGCGCTGCTCACGCGCGTCGACGCGTGGCTGTGCGAATTGAAGGAAGCGCAGATCCGCGACGGGCTGCACGTGTTCGGCGTGTCGCCGGCCGCTCGCCAGCGGCGCGACACCTTGCTCGCGCTCGCGCGCTTTCCGGTCGGCGACGGGCGCGGCGAACGCGCCGGGCTGATCGGCGCGCTCGCGCGCGATCTGTCGCTCGGCGACGCTTTCGATCCGCTCGCGGCCGACTGGGCCGCGCCGTGGACCGGCCCGCGCCCGGCCGTGCTGCAGGCGCTCGACGCGGCGCCGTGGCGCCATGCGGGCGATACGCGCGAGCGGCTGGAACGGCTCGCGCAGCAGTGGCTCGACGACGTGTGCGCGGGCGAAGGCGCTGCGCCGGCCGACGGCGGCCCAGCGCCGCCCGGCGACTGGCCGCACGCGCGCGCGGTGCTCGAACGCGTGCGCGCGACGCTGCTGCCCGCGCTCGACGCGTGCGGCGGCGAGGAGCTGCGCCAGCTGCTGCGCGGGCTCGACGGCCGCTTCGTGCCGCCGGGGCCGAGCGGTTCGCCGTCGCGCGGCCGTCCCGACGTGCTGCCCACCGGCCGCAACTTCTATTCGGTCGACACGCGCGCGGTGCCGACGCAGGCCGCCTGGTCACTCGGCCTGAAATCCGCGCAGCAGCTGATCGAGCGTCATCTGCAGGATCACGGCGACTATCCGCGCGCGGTCGGGCTGTCGGTATGGGGCACCGCGACGATGCGCACCGGCGGCGACGACATCGCGCAGGCGTTCGCGCTGCTCGGCGTGCGGCCGAAGTGGGCGCACGGCAGCCATCGCGTGACCGATTTCGAGATCCTGCCGATCGAGATCTTCGACCGGCCGCGCATCGACGTGACGCTGCGCGTGTCGGGCTTCTTCCGCGACGCGTTCCCGAACCTGATGCATCTGTTCGATGCGGCCGTGCAGGCGGTGGCCGCGCTCGACGAGCCGGAGGCGCTGAACCCCGTACGTGCGCGCATCGAGCGCGAGCGGGCGAGCTGGATCGCGCGCGGCGTCGCGCCGGACGAAGCGCGGCGCCGCGCCGGCTGGCGCGTGTTCGGCGCGCGGCCGGGCAGCTACGGCGCCGGGCTGCAGGACCTGATCGACCGGCGCGGCTGGCAGAGCGACGCCGATCTCGCCGACGCGTATCGCCGCTGGGGCGGCCATGCGTACGCGCAGAACAGCGCGGGGGACGCCGCGCCCGACGTGTTCGGCGAGCGTCTCGCGACGATCGACGCGGTCGTGCAGAACCAGGACAGCCGCGAGCACGACATCCTCGATTCGAACGACTACTACCAGTTCCAGGGCGGGATGACGGCGGCCGTGCGGCACCTGTCCGGGCAGCAGCCGAGCGTCTACCACGGCGACCACGCGAACCCGGCCGCGCCGAAGATGCGCACGTTGCGCGAGGAAATCGCGCGCGTGATCCGCTCGCGCGTGGTCAATCCGAAGTGGCTCGACGGCGTGAAGCGCCACGGCTACAAGGGCGCGGCCGAGATGGCCGCGACCGTCGACTATCTGTACGGCTATGACGCGACCGCGCGCGTGCTGTCGGACCACCAGTACGCGCTCGTCGCCGACGCGTACCTGTTCGACGACGACACCCGCGCGTTCCTCCAGCGGCACAACCCGCACGCGCTGCACGGGATCTGCGAACGCTTCGTCGAAGCGATGCAGCGCGGGCTGTGGCAGCAGCCGGGCGATTATCGCGAGCGGATCGAAGCGGTCTGGCTCGACAGCGAACAACTTCAGGAAGGCAGGCAACCATGACCGATCCGACCATGCAGCGCACGCGCGCGGTGTTCCCGTTCGCGGCGCTGGTCGCGCAAGAGCCGCTGCAGCAGGCGCTGCTGCTCGCGGCGATCGACCCGGCGCTCGGCGGCGTGCTCGTCAGCGGGCCGCGCGGCACCGCGAAGTCGACCGCCGCACGCGCGCTCGCGGAATTGCTGCCGGAAGGCGAATTCGTCACGCTGCCGCTGTCGGCCAGCGACGAGCAGGTGACCGGCACGCTCGATCTCGCGCACGCGCTCGCCGAGAACGGCGTGCGCTTTCGGCCCGGCCTGCTCGCGCGCGCGCATCGCGGCGTGCTGTACGTCGACGAGGTCAACCTGCTGGCCGACGGGCTCGTCGATACGCTGCTCGACGTCGCCGCGAGCGGCGTGAACGTGGTCGAGCGCGATGGCGTGTCGCACGCGCACGACGCGCGCTTCGTGCTGGTCGGCACGATGAATCCCGAGGAAGGCGAGCTGCGCCCGCAGCTGCTCGATCGCTTCGGGCTGATGGTCGAGCTCGAGAACTGTTTCGACGCCGCGCAGCGCGCGCAGATCGTGAAGGCGCGGCTCGCGTTCGACGGCGACGCCGACGCGTTCCGGGCGCGTCACGCGGATGCGCAGCGCGCGCTCGCCGAGCGCATTCGCGCGGCGCGGCAACGGCTCGCCGCGCTGGATTTCGACGACGCGGTGCACGCGCGCGTGAGCGCGCTGTGCATCGACGCGGCCGTCGACGGGCTGCGCGCGGACCTCGTGATGCTGCGCGCCGCGCGCGCACTCGCGGCGCTCGAACAGGCCGCCGCGGTGACGGTGTCGCACGTCGAACGCGTGGCCGACGCGGTGCTGCGCCACCGGCGTCATGCGGATGCGCCGCGCGCGCCGGATGCATCGCCGTCGCGCGACGACGGCGCACGCGACGGCCGTGCGCCGCCGGATCCGCATTCGCGGCGCGACGAGCGCGCGGGCGCGCACGCGGCGGGCGGCGCTGCGCCGTCGCCCGATGGCGACTGGGGCTATCTGCCGCCCGAGCCGGCCGGATTGCACGACGTGAAGGGCGTGGTGCCGCTGCCGCTAAAAAAGCGCTGAGCCATCGAGACGCCGCCGCCGCGAACGTCGTTCGCGGTCCTCGATGGCAGCCGGGCGCCGCCGCGCGCGTGCCCGGCGCGGCACTTGCCGGCACGGCGCTCGCGTGGCCGGCGACGCTCGCCGCGAAGCGCGGCGAGCCGCTGCATGCCGCGCATCTGCGGTTCCGCAAACGGGCGGGCACACCGCTTGCGCTGCATTGCTTCGTGCTCGACTGCTCGGCGTCGATGCTGTCGCACGAGCGCCTCGCGCTCGCGAAAGGGCTGATCGTCGCGTACTTCGACGACGCGGCGCGCCGCCGCATGGAAACCGCGCTGATCTGCTTCGGCGGCAACGGCGTCGCGCGGCGCTTCGGGCCGGCCGTGCCGCGGTGGTGGAATGCGCGCTGGCTCGACCCAGTGCACGGCGGCGGCGGCACGCCGCTCGCGGACGGCATCGCGGCCGCGTCGCAACTGCTGGCCCGCGACGCGCGCCGCGCCCCCGGCAAGCAACGCTGGCTGGGGGTGCTGTCCGACGGGCGCACGCGCGAAACGCCGCCGCGACCGGCTGCCGCCGATCATGTCGTGTTCGTCGACTTCGATCGCGCGGCGGTCGCGATCGGGCAGGGCAGACGGCTCGCCGACGCGTGGGGCGCGCAGTGGCTGGCCGCGGCGACGCTGCATGCGCAGGCGGGCGGCTGAGCGCGCCTGCGGTGAGTGCTGCCGAGCGGCGGCGCTGCGCTATGATCGCCGTTTCAGCTCACCGGAACGCCAGCCATGCAAATCTTCGTCGACGCCGACGCGTGTCCCGCCGTCATCAAGGACATGCTGTTTCGCGTCGCGCGCCGCACCGGGATCTGCGTGACGCTGGTCGCGAACCAGTTCCTGCGCACGCCGCCGTCGCCGCATATCAAGGCGCTGCAGGTGCCGGCCGGTTTCGACGAGGCCGACGCGCGCATCGTCGAGCTCGCGCAGCCGGGCGATCTGGTCGTGACGGCCGACATTCCGCTCGCCGCCGCCGTGCTCGACAAGGGCGCGCATCCGCTCGACCCGCGCGGCAACTGGTTCAGCCGCGAGAACATCGACGAGCGCCTGTCGACGCGCGCGATGATGGAACAGCTGCGCAGCGCGGGCATCGATACGGGCGGCCCCGCGCCGTTCAGCGCGCGCGATGCGAACGCCTTCGCGTCGCAGCTCGACCGCTTCGTCGCGCGCCACGGCAAGCCGTGACGTCGCGCGTGCCGCGCAGCAGGCGACCGATTCGCCGCGACGCCGAGGTCGCGGCATGAACGACCGATAGGAGGACCTGGATGTCACTGACCCAACTGCTCGTTCCCACCTTCACCCAGATGCTGCGCGCGCAATCCGCGTGGCTCGACAAGGCGCTCGCGCAGCGGCGGGCCGCGGGCGACGCGGGCGATGCGCTGCTGACGCTGAAGCTCGCGCCCGACATGTATCCGCTCGCCGCGCAGGTGCGCTTCTCGTGCTTTCAGGCGATGGAGCCGGTGTACCGGCTGCGCGGCGAAGCGCTGCCCGACGCGCTGCTCGCGTTGCGCGAAGCCGGCTGGCAGGCGGACGCGCAACCGGGCACGCTGAGCGATGCGCAGGGCATCGTCGCCGGCACGATCGCGTTTCTCGGCGAGCTCGCGCCCGACGCGCTCGATGGCGGCGCGACACGGCCGATCTCGCTGCAACTGCCGAACGGCACCGCGTTCGACATGACGGGCGAGCAGTACGCGCGCGACTGGGCGCTGCCGCAGTTCTACTTTCATGCAGTTGCGGCGTACGCGATCCTGCGCCATCACGGCGTCGATCTCGGCAAGGCCGACTACGTGCCGCACATGCTCGCGTACGTGCGCCCGGACACGATCCCGCAGGGCTGAGCGCGCGGGCCGGGGGCCCGCGATGCGCGGCGATCGCCGCGATCGCCGCAACCGACGCCGCGCTCAGCGATACCAGCGCGGCGTATACACCCACTCGCGTCCGTCGCCGATCGCGAATCGCCGGGTCGTCGACGAGCCGACGATCACCATCGTGCGCATGTCCACCTGATCGCTGCGCAGCGCGCCGAGCGTCGTCGTCACGAGCGTCGCGCCGGGCCGGCCGATGTCGCGCCCGAGCACGACGACCGTATCGGCGGCGCGATGCGCGCGCACCGCGTCGAGCGCGCGATCGAGCTGCCACGGCCGCGCACGCGAGATCGGGTTGTAGAACGCCATCACCAGATCGGCTTGCGCCGCGTGCCGCAGGCGCGTCTCGATCACCTCCCACGGCTTAAGGTTGTCCGACAGCGAGATCGCGCAGAAGTCGTGGCCGAGCGGCGCGCCGGCCTGCGCGGCGGTCGCGAGCGACGCCGACACGCCGGGTTCGATGCGCAGCTCGACGGCCGCCCATTGCGGGTCGCGCGCTTCGTCGAGCGCTTCGAGCACGGCCGCGGCCATCGCGAACACGCCGGGATCGCCCGACGACACGACCGCGACGCGCCGGCCCTCGGCCGCCAGTTCGAACGCACGGCGCGCGCGCTGCATTTCCTCGCGATTGTCGGTGCCGTGCACGCGCTGATCCGCCCGGAACGGCCCGGCCATCGTCACGTAGGTCGTGTAGCCGAGGATGTCGGTGGCGTGCGCGAGCGCCGCGCGCGCGGCCGGCGTGAGCCAGGTGGCGTCGCCCGGCCCGAGCCCGAGGACCGTCAGCCGGCCGCGCGCGCGACCGAGCGTGGCGGGATCGACCGGCTGCGCCGCCACGGCGCACGCGAGGCCGCCGGACGCGCCGCGCAGCGTGTGAGCGACGCGCAAGGTGCGGCCGAGCAGCGCGGCGGCATCGGCATCGATACTGGCTTCGACATCGGCGAAACGCAGCGGCACGCCGAGTGCGTGCGCCGCCGCGTCGAGCCGCGCATCGCCGAGCAACGTCGCGGGCGCGACGAGTGCCGCCAGCGCCTGCCGCGCGAGGCCGTGCGCATCGAGCAACGCGCCGATGCGCTGCGCGAGCAACGGATCGGCTTGCTCGCCGCACGACACCGCAGCGTCGGCCCGCACGCCCTGTGCATCGACGCCGACCACCACGCTGCGCGGATGAATCACCAGTTCGTCGCGTGCGCCGCGCCACGCATCCGCCGTCACGCGGATCGCATGCGCGGCGGCGGCGTCGCGCGGCAGCGCGACGTCGTCGAGCCACGGCGCCGCGCCGTCGATGCGCGTGGCGGCCCCGGCGAGCAGGTCGGACACGAAGCGCTTGCCTTGCTGCAGATCGGCGAGCGCGTAGCCGTCGGGCGGATTGAGCACGCACGCGCCGAAGCGCAACTCGCCGCTCGTCGTGATCGCCGGCGCGACGCCGAGCGCGTCCGCGATTTCGCGTGCGATCGCGTTGACGCCGGTCAGCCCGCCGAGCAACGGCACGACGGCCGAACCGTCTTCCGCGACCGCGAGCACCGGTGGCTCGACGCCCTTGTCGGCAAGCGCGGGCGCGATGCAGCGGATCACGATGCCGGCCGCGCACAGCGCGACGATCGGCGCGCCGCGCGCATAGAGTTCGCGCAGCTGCGCGCCGAGCTCGTCGAACGGCACGTCCGCGTCGACGCGCGACGCGAGCCCGTGCACGCGCGCGCCCGGATAACGCGCCTGGATGCGCCGCGCGGTGTCGAGCGCGCCCGTGCCGAGGATCACGATCGCGGGCGGAGTCGTCATCCTTGCCATTTTTCCCCCGGCACGACGAGCAGCGAGAAATACGGCGACGCCATCGGATCGACGTCGTCGAGCGGCACGATCCGCTGCGTGGCCATCGTCGCGCGCTCGACGTACAGCGCGCGTTTCGCGAGGCCGAGTTCGTCGAGCACGCGCCGCACCTTGTCGAAGTTGCGGCCGAGCTTCATCACGACGGCCGCGTCGGCCTGCGCGAGCCGCGTGCGCAGTTCGTGCTCGGGCAGCACGCCGGACAGCACCGACAGGCTCTGATTGCGATACACGAGCGGCTGGCCGAGCACGGCCGTGCCGCCGAGCATCGCGCACACGCCGGGAATCACTTCGGTGTCGTAGCGCGGCGCGAGGCGATCGTGCAGGTACATGTACGACCCGTAGAAGAACGGATCGCCTTCGCAGATCACCGCGACGTCGCGCCCTGCATCGAGATGCGACGCGACGATCGCGGCGGCCGTGTCGTAGAAATCGGCGATCACGGTCTCGTAGCAGAGCGGCGGCGGCAACGCCTCGGTCGTCACCGGATAGACGAGCGGCAGCTGCGTCTGCGTGTCGAGCAGGTGGGCTTCGACGATCCCGTACGCGTTGCCTTTCTTGCCCTTCGCGACGAAATACGCGACCACCGGCGCGGCCTGCAGCACCCGCAACGCCTTGATGGTCATCAGTTCCGGGTCGCCGGGGCCGACGCCGACGCCGAACAGCCGTCCGCGCGCGGCCGTCATTCGGCCTCCGTGGCCAGCGCGTTGACCGCGGCCGCGGCCATCGCGCTGCCGCCGCGCCGGCCGAGCAGCGCGACGTACGGCACGCCGCGGCTGTCGGCGTCGAGCAGCGCCTTCGATTCGGCCGCGCCGATGAAGCCGACCGGAAAGCCGAGGATCAGCGCCGGGCGCGGCGCGCCGGCGTCGAGCATGTCGAGCAGATGAAACAGCGCGGTCGGCGCGTTGCCGATCACGACCACGCTGCCGGCCAGATGCGGGCGCCACAATTCGAGCGCCGCGGCCGAGCGCGTGTTGCCGAGCTCGCGTGCGAGCGCGGCCACTTCCGGCTCGCCGAGCGTGCAGATCACGCGATTGCCGGCCGGCAGCCGCGCGCGCGTGATGCCTTCGGCGACCATTTTCGCGTCGCACAGGATCGGCGCGCCGGCCGCGAGCGCGCTGCGGCCCGCGTGGCCCGCGCCCGCGGAAAAACGCAGGTCGTACACGATGTCGATCATCCCGCACGCGTGGATCACGCGTACCGCGAGTTTCTCGAGATCGGGCGGAATCCGCGTCAGATCGGCCTCGGCGCGGATCGTCGCGAACGACTGGCGGTAGATCTCCTGCCCGTCGCGAATGTAGTCAAGCATCGGTGGTGTCCTGGCTGTGCCGCGCGCCCGTCAGTCGA
Organism: Burkholderia sp. B10; assembly: GCF_004368385.1. Lineage (NCBI taxonomy): Bacteria > Pseudomonadati > Pseudomonadota > Betaproteobacteria > Burkholderiales > Burkholderiaceae > Burkholderia > Burkholderia sp. B10. The sequence continues at coordinate 128,961 of NZ_PQMX01000006.1, forward strand.
GCCGCGGCCTGGTCAATCGTCAGATGGCGCGCGAGCGGGGCGCCGGGGCCCACGGTCGTATCGCGCCGGTAAAGGTCGTAGCGTGCGGGCGCCACCGCGATCAGCGTGTAGGCCGCGGGATGCGGCAGCGCGCAATGGCGCTCGCAGCCGCTCAGATGCACGTCGAGCGGCCGGCCGACGCGCGCGGCGAGCGCGAGCGCATCGCCTTTGGTATCCGCGCGCGCCTTCGCGCAGCCCGCGCTGCCGGTGCACGCGACCAGCGTCGCGAGCGGGTCGAGCGGTGTGCAGACGAGGCCCAGCGACGCGAGCGTGGCCAGCACGGCGTGCGCGCGGGCGGCGCGCACGCCGTGCACGAAGACGCCTTGCCACGGCGTCATCGACAGCGTGCCGTCGCCGTCGGCGTCGGCCAGCGCGGCGAGCCGCTCCAGCAGCGCGGCATCGAGCCGGCCGAGCACGAACTGCGCGCCGACGCTGCAGCGATCGGCGTCGCGCGTCGGCCGTGCGCCGAAGCGCAGCGCGGCGTCGGCCGGCGGACGCCGCCAGCCGGCGAGCGCCGGATCGGCCGCGAGCGGGAACGGCGCGTAGTGCTGCGCGCGCGCGACGAGCGCGCGTTCACCGCCGTCGGCGAGCAGCGCCCGCATGCGCGTGACGCCGGCCGGTGCCAGATCGAGGAACGCGAGCAGCAACGCGCGCACCAGTTCGACGGCCTGGTGCGGCGCGACGTCGAACGATGCGGGCCGGTCGCCGGGCGCGACCGGCGGACAGCCGGCGAGGCCCGCGGCGATGCGCGGCGCGCCGTCGTCGCGCCGCCATGCGGCGAGCCAGATGTCGTGCGGATGATCGAGCGCCGCGACCGCTTCGCCGCCGTCCAGCTGGATCGAGAATTTCGGCGACAGCTCACCGCGGCGCGGCTCGTGCGTCAGCATGTCGAGCAGCGGGCGCGCGAGCGCGCGGCTGTCGACGAGCGCGGCGCGATCGAGCCCGGCGAGCGGGCTCAGCAGCAGGTTGCGCACGTCGTCGCTCGCGGCGAGCGCGGCGCGGGCGTCGTCGGCGTCGCTTGCACCGACCGCATCCGCGCCGCAGCACGCACCGGAGTACGCGGCCGAGTTGGGGCCGAGGCCCGCGTCGAGCAGGGCGCCGGCGAGCGGCGCGGCCGCGCCGTCGCGAATGCCGCGCAGTTGCAGGTTCGCGCGGTTGGTCGCGTCGATCAGGCCGGAGCCGTACCGGCGCGCGGCGTCGGCGATCGCGCGTGCCTGCGCGGCGGCGAGCCGGCCGCCGGGCAGCTTGATCCGGCACAGGCCGCCGTCTGCGGCCGCGACGACGCGCATGAGCCCCGGGCACGCCGACGGGCGCACGACGGGCAACGCAGGATTCGAATCGGGGGCGGAACTCAACGGGATAGCGGGCAGTGTGGCGCCGCGGCCAACGCATCGGTACACCCCGCCCGACGCCGACTGGCACGCACGCACTTTCTGGCCGGCAGGTCTCCTGGCTGACAGGTCGGCGCCGGCTCCCGGCCTTCCCGGTGAAACCAGTGGCATGTGGCGGAGCGCGGCTCGCTGTCTACAGTTGCGGGGGCAGCCACAGCGGCGCGGCGCGCCCTGTGTTCCCTCTTCGGCCCCGAAGGGCACCGGCGAACGAACGGCCGTAGGATACCCGATTTCACCGCCGCTTCGCGACCGCCGAACGGCGGTGTGAGCCGACGCGAAAACGCTGCGCGGCGCCGCGGCCGGCGGATGGAAACGCGCGGTGGAACACGCTACCATGCCGTCTTTCGCAATGCGGATCGCCGCACCGGCGCGCGCGTGTGCGCCGCGCGCGGCGACTCGATGGAACCGGACGATGGGGAAGGGTGGATGACGGCGTGGCTGACGGTAGTGGGCATCGGCGACGACGGCTACGCGGGGCTCGGGCGCAGCGCGCGGCGCGCGCTGCTCGACGCGACGCGGATCGTCGGCGCGCGGCGGCACCTCGACATGCTGCCGACGCGGCTGACGGCCGCGCGCGAAGCGTGGCCGTCGCCGTTCGATCTGTCGGGCCTGCTCGCGACGCGCGGCGCGCCCGTCTGCGTGCTCGCGAGCGGCGACCCGATGCTGTTCGGCGTCGGCGCGACGCTCGCGCGTGAGCTGGGCGCCGACGAATGGCGCGTCATGCCCGCGCCGTCGTCGCTGTCGCTTGCGGCCGCGCGCCTCGGCTGGGCGTTGCAGGACGTCGGCGCCGTGTCGCTCGTCGGCCGGCCGCTCGCGACACTCGCGCGCCACCTGCTGCCGGGCCGGCGCCTGTTCGTGTTGAGCGCGGACGGCCGCACACCGGCCACGGTCGCCGCCGAACTGACGGCGCGCGGCTTCGGGCCGACCCGCATCAGCGTGTTCGAGCACCTCGGCGGCCCGCTGGAGCGGCGCATCGACGGCCTCGCGCACGACTGGCGGATCGACGAAACCGCGGCGCTCAATCTCGTCGCGCTCGACTGCGTGGCCGGCGCCGATGCGCCGCGCCGCGCGCTCACACCGGGCCTGCCCGACGACGCATACCGGCACGACGGCCAGCTCACCAAGCGCGACATGCGCGCGCTGACGCTCGGGCGTCTCGCGCCCGCGCCGGGCGAGCTGCTGTGGGACGTGGGCGCGGGCAGCGGCTCGATCGGCATCGAATGGATGCGGGCGCATCCGTCGTGTCACGCCATCGCGATCGAGTCGCACGCGGAACGGCAGCGTTACATCGAACACAACCGCGACGCGCTCGGCGTGCCGGGCCTGCAACTCGTCGCCGGGCGCGCGCCCGCTGCGCTCATGGGGCTGGCGCCGCCCGACGCGATCTTCATCGGCGGCGGCGCGACCGGGGCCGGCGTGCTCGACGCGTGCTGGGCCGCGCTGAAGCCGGGCGGGCGGCTCGTCGCGAACGCGGTGACGCTGCAGGGCGAGCTCGCGCTCGCCGCGTGGCGCGACGCACACGGCGGCACGCTCACGCGCGTGTCGCTCGCGCATGCCGAGCCGCTCGGCCGCTTCGACACGTGGCGGCAGCCGCTGCCGGTCACGCTGTACGACGTGCGCAAGCCCGACGCGGGCGCTGCATGATGCGCGACGAAACGCCCGAACAGCCGGCGCCGCTGCGGTTCGGCTACACGACCGGCAGCTGCGCCACCGCGACGTCGCTCGCGGCCGCGCGCCTGCTGCTCGGCGGCCGTGCCGACGATGCGGTCGAGATCGTGTTGCCGAAGGGCCAGCGCGTGATGATGCGGCTCGAATTCTGCCGGACCACGGCGGCCGGCGCCGAAGCCGGCACGATCAAGGACGCCGGCGACGATCCCGACGTCACGCACGGCGCGCTGGTGTTTGCGCGCGTCGCGCTGTCGGCCGCGCCGGGCGTGCGCTTCCATGCGGGGCCGGGCGTCGGCACGGTGACGCGCGCGGGGCTCACGCTGCCGATCGGCGAGCCGGCGATCAACCCGGTGCCGCGCCAGATGATGACGACGCACCTCGACGCGCTCGCGGCCGAGCACGGCTATACGGGCGGATTCGACGTGACGATCGGCGTCGAGGGCGGCGAGGCGCTCGCACTGAAGACGATGAACCCGCGGCTCGGCATCGTCGGCGGCCTGTCGATCCTCGGCACGACCGGCATCGTGCGGCCGTTCTCCTGTGCGGCGTACATCGCATCGATCCATCAGGGCATCGACGTCGCGCGCGCGAACGGCATCGCGCACATCGCCGCGTGCACCGGCAACGCGAGCGAGGACGCGATGCGCGCGCACTACGGGCTACCCGACATCGCGCTGATCGAGATGGGCGATTTCGCGGGCGCGGTGCTCAAGCATCTGCGCCGGGCGCCGCTCGCGCGCGTGTCGATGTGCGGCGGCTTCGGCAAGCTCAGCAAGCTCGCGGCAGGCCATCTCGACCTGCACAGCCGCCATTCGAGCATCGACCTGCCGCTGCTCGCGCAGTGGGCGGCCGACGCCGGCGCGAGCGACGCGCTGCAGGCCGCGATGCGCGCGGCCAACACGAGCCAGGAAGCGCTGAAGCTCGCGCTCGCCGACGGCGTGCCGCTCGGCGACATCGTCTGCGCACATGCGCTGCGCGTCGCGCGCGACATCGTGCCAGCCTCGGTCGCGGTCGAGATGTTCGCGATCGACCGGCAAGGGCGCTTCGTCGGGAGTGCGCGATGAGCGCGCGCATCCTGCTGCTCGGCGGCACCGGCGACGCGTTGAAGATCGCGCGCCCCCTCGGCCCGCGACACGTGTACAGCCTCGCGGGCCTCGGCAAGGTGCCCGACGATCTGCGCTGCGCGGTGCGGGTCGGCGGGTTCGGCGGCGCGGCCGGGCTCGCCGCGTATCTGCGCGATGCCGGCATCGGCCGCGTGATCGACGCGACGCATCCGTATGCCGCGCAGATCAGCGCGAACGCGGCCGCCGCCGCGCGCGACGCGCACGTGCCGCTGTGGGCGCTGCGCCGCGCGCCGTGGACGCCCGGGCCGGGCGACGACTGGCGCATGGTCGGCGACTGGGCCGGCATCGAGGCGGCGCTCGCGCCGTTTCGGCGGCCGCTGTTCACGCTCGGCCGCGAGCCGCTCGCGCACCTCGACGCGATCCCGCCGCACCAGTTCTGGCTGGTGCGCTGTCTCGATCCGCATCCGGGCAACGCGCGCGCGCAGATCGTCGCCGCGCGCGGGCCGTACACGCTCGAAGGCGAACGCGCGTTGTTCGCGCTCGCCGGGATCGACGTCGTCGTCAGCAAGAACAGCGGCGGCGCCGCGACCGAGGCGAAGCTCGACGTCGCCCGCGAGCGGCGGCTGCCCGTCGTGATGCTCGAACGTCCGCCGCTGCCCGCCGCCGATCGCATCTTCGACTCGGTCGCCGCGCTGCTCGACGCACTCGATCCGGCCGCGCGCGCGTGACGCGCGCGCGGCCACTCAATGAATTGACGGAGAATTTTCGATGACGGTGTATTTCATCGGCGCGGGCCCCGGCGACCCGGAGCTGATCACGGTGAAGGGCCAGCGCCTCGTGCGCACGTGCCCGGTGATCCTGTACGCAGGCTCGCTCGTGCCGCCCGCCGTGCTCGACGGCCATCGCGCGGAGCAGGTCGTCAATACCGCCGACCTCGATCTCGACGCGATCGTCGCATTGCTCGCCGACGCGCATGCGAAAGGGCAGGACGTCGCGCGCGTGCATTCGGGCGATCCGTCGTTGTACGGCGCGATCGGCGAGCAGATCCGCCGGCTCGACGCGCTCGGGATCCCGTATCAAATCGTGCCGGGCGTGACGGCGACGGCCGCATGCGCTGCGACGCTCGGCGTCGAGCTGACGCTGCCCGGCGTCGCGCAGACGGTGATCCTCACGCGCTTCGCGGGCAAGACGACGATGCCGGAAGGCGAAGCGCTCGGCGCGCTCGCCGCGCATCGCGCGACGCTCGCGATCCATCTGGGCGTGCGTCACCTCGCACGCATCGTCGACGAAGTGCTGCCGCACTACGGGCCCGATTGCCCGGTCGCGGTGATCTATCGCGCGAGCTGGCCCGACGAGGAGCGCGTGACCGGCACGCTGGCCGACATCGTCGCGAAGGTCGACCGCACGGCCATCGAGCGCACCGCGCTGATCCTGATCGGCCGCGTGCTCGACGCGCACGGATTCGCCGACTCGACGCTCTATGCGAGCGCGCGGTGAGCCGCCGCGCGGCAACGCGCGGGGCGGGCGTCGCGACCGGCCGGCCACGGGACAACCTGACATGAGCATCCGAATCCGGCCGCGCGTCGTACGTTTTGCGACCGAGCTTGCAGCCGCGCTCGTCACCGTAATCGCCGCCGCGCCCGTGCTTGCCGCTGCGCCGTCGGACGAAGCCCGTGCGGTGCCGTTCGTCGAAGTCGCGAAAACCGCGGCGCCCGATCGTGACTGGCAGCGCAACCTATGCGCGCTCGTTTCGGCGAAGTGCGACGCCGATGCCGATGCGAAGCCGTCGCTGTATCGCATCAAAGGCGACGTGCCGGCCGACTACTACGCGATCCTGCCGGGCCCGCAATTGCTGAAGCTCGGCTACGCGGCAGGCTGGAAGGTGCTGCAGCGCTGGGATTTCTCCGATTACGCGCCGGCCGAGCGCGAACTCGGCGACGGCACCGCGCCGCCGCTCGATATCTATCCGGCGCTGTATCCGCTCGGCGGCGATCGCGTCGCGGTCGCGGTGCTCGCCGGTTGGTCCGAGATGTATTCGGGCGGCGGCGGTAGCTGGCAAGACGCGGACTTCGTCGAGTTGCTGCCGAACGGCGCGCATGCGAGCCGGCCACGGATCGCGACGCTGCCGTTCAGCTGCAGTAAGACGATTCGTGCGTGTTTCTCGGAGCGCGAGTACAAGCATGCGCCGCATTGCAGCGAGGACTTCGACGGGACGCTGCGGCTGCGCTTCGTGCCCGGTGCGCGGCGCGGCGAGCTCGACTGGATCGCGACCTGGAAGGAGACGCATTGGCCAGGGCTCAAGCCGCGGAGTGCGACCGAGCGCACGTCGGTGTCGGTCACGTTGCCGGCCGGGCAGGACCCGGTGGTCGCCGGCCGCGAATTGCGCGACCGGGTGTCGTTTTGCGAACCGCTCAATTGAGCTTCGCACGCCGCGCTGCATCACAGTGGCGCCGCCGCGGTGCAGGAACGGCGCGGCAAGCGAGCGCCTGACGCGCATCACGCACGCGCGACGCGCCGCGCGACCTGCGGCGCAAAACCGGCCGCGAGCGCGAACAGCACGACGCAAAGGCACGCCATCGCGACCCACGCGGGCGACAGATCGGCCAGATGCTCGCGCACGACGCCGGCCGCGAACGGAAACAGCGCGGCAATCAGATAGCCGATCCCCTGCACGAAGCCGGTCAGCGCTGCCGCGTCGGCCGGCGTCGGCGCATGGTCGACGGTCACGATCAACGACAGCGGAAACAGCGCGCCGATGCCCGCGCCGAGCAGCAGCGCGGCCGGCAGCGCCAGCGTGAGCGGCGCGGCGAGCATCACGAGCAGCCCCGCGAGCAGCGCCGCGATCGCCGCGTACAGCGCCGGACGCCGATCGGGCAGCCGATCGATCGTCGCCGACACCGCGAGCCCCGCGACGACTTCCGCAAGCGTCACGCCGCCGAGCAGACTGCCGGCTGCCGTCGGCGACCAGCCGAGCCGCATGTAGTACGGCGGCAGCCACGCGAGCACGAGCGTATACGCGCCCGTCGCGATCCCGAAGAACAGCGCGAGCCGCCACGCGCGCGGCGAGCGCGACGGCTGCAACTGCGCGGCGTGCGGCAAACCCGTGGCGGCGCCGCGAACGTCGCCGCCACGGCTGGCGAGCGGCCAAACGAGCGCGGCAACCGCGGCCGGCAGCGCCCAGCCCGCGAGCGCCATCGGCCAATCCCAGCGCGCGGCGGCGAGCGGCGCCACCACGCTCGCCAGCACCGCGCCGCCCATGATCGACGTCGAATAGATGCCCATCGCGCCGCCGATCCGGGTCGGGAAATGCGTCTTCACGAACGCGGGCAGCAAGGCCTGCACCATCGCGATGCCGAGCCCCGCGCAGCCCGCGCTCGCCAGCAGCAGCCACGCGTGCTGCGCGCCGATGCGCGACGCGCATGCGAGCGCGATCAGCACGACGCCGAGCCACACGCCGGCCGCGCAGCCCACGGCACGCTGCAACGGCCGCGCGCCGAGCGCGCCCGCGCCCATCAGCAGGATCGGGATCGTGGTCAACAGGCTCGCCGCGCCGTCGGCGATGCCGGTCGCCCGCTGGATCATGTCGAGCAGCGGGCCGATCGCGGCCAGCGCCGGGCGCAGGTTCAGCCCGACCAGGACGATGGCGGCCAGCCGCCATCCGGGGGAAGTGAAACGATTCATCGAACGGCCCTCGAGCGTGGTGCACTGCGCAGGCGTCGGCACGCGGTGCGTTTTCAGGTAAAGTGTCTCGACATCAAGATAAATGGCAATTTATCTCGACGTCAAGATAACTGCCGAGCCGAGGAGGGTTAATGGATCGAGCCGCGCATGCGCTCGCGCAATGGCGCGCCGAGCGTCCGGATCTGGATGCAACGTCGATGCTGGTGATGGGGCGGCTGCAGGAAGCCGCGCTCGTGATCGCGCGCGACGGGCTGAATCCGCTGTTTGCACGCTACGGCCTTCAGCCGGGCGAATTCGACGTGCTGGCGACGCTGCGCCGCAGCGGCGCGCCGTTCGCGCTGACGCCGACGGCGCTGTACGACGCGCTGATGATGTCGTCGGGCGGCATGACCGCGCGCATCGATCGCCTGCAGAAGGCCGGCTGGGTCGAACGCCGGCCGAATCCGGCCGACGGCCGCGGCACGCTCGTCGCGCTGACCGACGCCGGCCGTGCGCTGATCGACGAAGCGGTGGGCGCGCACGTCGACAACCAGCGCGCGATGCTCGCCGCGTTGTCGGACGCGGAGCAGGCGCAACTGGCGGCGTTGCTGGAAAAGCTGCTGGCGGGACTCGGGGAGGGAAGTTCGGGGTCCGACGGGCAATAGCGGTCGGAAAGCGGGGGCCGAATACGACGCGGCGGCAGGTGTTCGGGTGTGCAGGTATGCAGGGGTGTACGACCGACCGCGACCCATGCACGAACCGCCACGTGAACACCCACCGCACACCGCGGCGGGCGCAATAGCCGGCAGCCAGCGGTTCCCGCCGGCGCCGGCCCGTGCCGCGCGTCAGTCGCGTGCCGGGATATTGAGCCCGCGCGCGACGGCCGGCCGCGCGACGAATGCGTCGAGCGCGCGCGCGACGTGGCGGAATTCGCCGAAGCCGACCAGGTCGCCCGCCTCGTAGAAACCGACCAGGTTCCGCACCCACGGGAAGATCGCGATGTCGGCGATCGTGTACGTATCGCCCATCATCCACGTGCGGTTCGCGAGATGCGCGTCGAGTACGCCGAGCAGGCGCTTGGACTCGGCGACGTAACGGTCGCGCGGACGCTTGTCGTCGTAGTCGCGGCCGGCGAATTTGTGGAAGAAGCCGACCTGGCCGAACATCGGCCCGATGCCGCCCATCTGGAACATCACCCACTGGATCGTCTCGTAGCGGCCCGCTGCGTCCTTCGGGATCAGCTGGCCGGTCTTGTCGGCGAGATAGAGCAGGATCGCGCCGGACTCGAACAGCGCCAGCGGCCGGCCGTCGGGGCCGTTCGGATCGATGATCGCCGGAATCTTGTTGTTCGGGTTCAGCGACAGGAACTCGGGCGACAACTGGTCGTTCGTGTCGAAGCGCACGAGATGCGGCTCGTACGGCAGGTCGGTTTCCTCGAGCATGATCGACACCTTGACGCCGTTCGGCGTGGGCAGCGAGTACAGCTGGAGGCGGTCCGGGTGCCGGGCCGGCCATTTTTTCGTGATCGGGAAGGCGGACAGATCGGGCATGGCGTTTCGCTCGTCAACGTTGAGAATCGCGCTCCGGCCGGCCGCCGCGCATCCTTGCCGCGGCGACATGGACGCGACGAACGCATCGAGAGGCGGGCGGGGCGCGCCGAAAAGAGGCCCACTGTAGCCGATCGCCGCGATCCGTGCAGACCGTGCCCGCGGCGCGCGCGTTCGTGCGCCCGGGCCCCGAGTCAGAAGTTGTGCCGCAGGCCGACCATCGCGGCCGTCGTGCCAACGCCGGGCGCGACCGCCGTTGTCGTCGACGCCAGTCGGCATCCCGACCGGCGCAATTGGTTACAAATCGACACCGTGCCCAATGCGCGGACGTTGCAGACTACGCGGCGTACCGGCTCGGCGACGCGCTCACGCGCGGCGCCGCATGCCGCCGACGGACCTCGACTCACGGACCCCGATGAAGTTTCCCACGCTCCTGATGCTCGGCTGCGGCGCCACGCTGCTGGCCGCCTGCCACCTGCTCCGCGATGGCCCGAGCGCCGCCGACGTCGACGCCGCGGTGCGCCGCGCGCTCGAAGCGGAAAACCACGGCGGCCTCAATGCGCTGTTCGGCCAGCCGCTGCCGGTGTCGGCCGACGTGATCTCGGCGAAGCCCGACGGCGACTGCAGAAAGGCCGGCGAACGCACGTACGCCTGCGACGTCGTGGTCACGTGGCGCAATACCGATTACGCGCCGTCGCGCGCGAACCTGACGTTCGTGCAGGCCGCCGACGGTTCGTGGCAAACCTCGGGCGTCGATGCGGCGATCGCGACGGGCGCCGCCAAGTCGCTGATCGACCGGATCGGCAAGGCGTGGCCGGGGAGTTCCGCGAGCGCGGCGACCGCGCAATGACGGGACGAACGGCGCAACGGGCACGCGTCCCTTCGTCGCACCCATCATCCGTATTCCGGTCTGGATATAGGGAAAACCCTTAATTCGAGATATAATCGGCGGCCAGAAGAAAGGTCGAACCATGCCCGAACGTTTCCATTCCCTCGAAAAATTCGTGTTTTCGCTCGTCGTGCTGTCCGCGGTCGTCTGCTCGGCATTCCTCGCGTACGAGCGTCATCCTGAAATCAAGCTCGCACTGCACGAAGGCGAAGCGCTGATGCGCGAAAGCGCGAAGTATTCGGTCGTCTGCTCGCCGTCGAAGTACGATCCTTGCGCCGAGATGTCGGCTTATTGAGCGAAGTTCTGGGTAGATCGCAGCAGATCGAGCGGCCGCGCGCCATCGCGGGCCGAGCCGTCGGTCAGATTTCCCCCGGCGATTCGGCAGCACGCCGCCCGAACCACCGGGCGCGGCGACACCCTGAACAACGTGAACAACGGCCCCGCATCGAGCCATCGAGCGGGGCCGTCGTCATTGCGACGTGCACGAATCGTCGTCGACGGCGGCCGCCGATGCACCGGCAGCGGCTTCGGCCCGTGCCTGCCGCACCGTATCCGACGCCACTGCCTGTAGCCGTTGCGCGAGCTGCGGCGTAATGCCGAGCTGCGCAGCCGCTTGCTCGCGCGCGCCGAGCGTGCGCACATCGACGCCGGCGATCTGCTGGAACAGCACGAGCGCGCTCAGATAGGCGCCGGTCACGCCCGGATGCAGATAGTCGGGCCGCGCGATCGGCGGGTCGTTGTCCGCGCGGATTCCGTACCACAGCAGCGGCGCGCCGGAGCGCGCATACGGGTCGGGATCGGCGACGCCAGTGGCCCAGGCACGCTGCCATGCGCGGCCGACCGGCGCGACCGCGACGATTGCCGGGTCGCTCCGGCGCGCACGCGCGAATGCGTCGCGATATGCGGCGACGAGCTCGGTCAGCCGGGCGAGGTAGCGCCCATGAAAACCAGCGCTGCCCGGCTCGCCGGCTAGCGCTCGCGCGAGCTCGGCACGCGGCCAGGTTTCATATAGATAGACGCGCGCGTGCGGCGCGACCGCCCGGATGCCGCGCGCGAGCTGCGCGACGCTCGCGCAGAACCCGGCCGGATCGCTCGCGGCCGCGTGCGTGAGCGCAAACGGCAACGGCTTCGCGCTCAGCTCCTGCAGCACGACTGCGTCCCAGGTCGGGCGGTCGATCACGTCCGATGCGACACGGTCGTGCTTCGCGAGACTCGTCGCAGACATCGCCTCGAGGTGAACGTCGTAGTCGAGCCCGGCTTCGGCGGCAAAGCGCGCGAAGATGCCCGGAATGCCGCCCCACGGACCGCGCTCGCGTTCCGCTCGCGCGCCGGTCTGCCCGAAGTTCTCGTCGACGACGCGCGCGGTGCCGCCGACTTCCCGGCCGCCCGCGTCCATTGCACCGTACGAACGCACCGGTTCGTAGCGGCCGTGCGTGAGGCTGTCGCCGACGAACAAAATATGCAGCGGCGCTCGCTCGGGCGGCACGGCCGGCGTGCGGGGCGCGTCGCCGCCCGACGCAGCGGCGGCAGGACCGGCGATCAGCCACAGCGCGACGCACGTCAGCGCGCGATGCGCGACGCGGCGACAGGAGCACGGCATGGCGGATCGTTCGGTCATTGCGGCGTTCCGGAAAGACGCGTCGCCGCAGTATTTCACGAAGCGGCGCGACCGCACAGGCCGCGCCGCGCGTGCGGTAGACTGCCCGCTGGCTATCGCACGCACGGCGCCGCCCATCACGCATCCATCACCCACCGCCTCGGCCCACATGGACCGCATCGATGCGATGAAAGCGTTCATCGTCACGCCGGCGCGGGCCATCGCGTTCGACTTTCGCCGGCCGCGGATGCGGATAGCCGCGCGACCGTTTTTCGAGGCGCACACGAGCACCGCGCTGCCGCACCGGACCACGCGGACGATCCGGCCGAGCGCGACCCCGCCGCAGCACTCCGATCCCGGACATCGCAGGAGACAAGGACATGATTCGACCGACCGACAACCGGACGCTGTTGCGCACGCTCGGCGTGCGTATCCCGATCATCCAGGCGCCGATGGCCGGCGTCGGCACGCCGGCGCTGGCGGCCGCCGTGTCGAATGCGGGCGGGCTCGGCTCGCTCGGCGTCGGCGCGACCAACGCCGAAGGCGCGCGCAAGATGATCCGCGACACGCGCGCGCTCACCGAGCGGCCGTTCAACGTCAACCTGTTCTGCCACCAGCCGGCCCGCGCCGATGCCGCCGTCGAACGCGCGTGGCTCGACTGGCTCGCGCCGGCGTTCCGCGAGCAGCGCGCGGCGCCGCCCGCATCGCTCGCCGAGATCTACACGAGCTTCGTCGCCGACGATGCGATGCTCGAGATGCTGCTCGACGAAAAGCCGGCCGTCGTCAGCTTTCATTTCGGCTTGCCGTCCGATGAAGCCATCGCCGTGCTCAAGCGCGCGGGCATCACGCTGTTCGCCACCGCGACCCATCCCGCCGAAGCCGCGCAGATCGCCGCGGCCGGCATCGACGCGATCGTCGCGCAGGGCATCGAGGCCGGCGGGCACCGCGGCGTATTCGACTCGACCGAACGCGATGACGGGCTCGGCACGTTCGCGCTCACGCGCCTGCTCGTGCGCGAATGCGCGGTGCCGGTGATCGCGGCGGGCGGCATCATGGACGGCGAAGGCATCGCCGCGGTGCTCGCGCTCGGCGCGCAGGCCGCCCAGCTCGGCACCGCGTTCGTCGCGTGTCCGGAGACGTCGATCGACGACGGCTATCGCCGCGCGATCGTCGGCGACGCCGCGCGCCGCACGACCTTCACGACGGCGATTTCGGGGCGCGTCGCGCGCGGCATCGCGAACCGGCTGACCGCCCTCGGCGACGATCCTCACGCACCGCCGACGCCTGCCTATCCGATCGCGTACGACGCGGGCAAGGCGCTGCATGCGGCCGCAAAGGCCAACGGCGAATTCGGCTACGGCGCGCAGTGGGCCGGGCAGGCCGCGCCGCTGATCCGGCCGTTGCCGGCGGCGAAACTCGTCGCGGTGCTCGCGCGCGAGACGCGCGACGCCGTCGCACGGTTGCAGCACGCGCTGGACTGATCACACCGGCCGCTCGGCGCGGCGCGTGCCATGGGGCACCCGCACCGGGCGCCGAATTGCAACCTCATGTATCGGCGCGCCGCGCGGATACAGTGAGATACAACGCGTTGGCCGCCGCACGCTATAACGCACACGTGATCGAACGAGGAGTGCGACATGAGTGCCACGTGGTTCAACGGATCGTGCCATTGCGGCGCGGTGAAATTCGCGGTGCGGACCGCGCTCGAGCCGGCCGCTCGCTGCAACTGCAGCCTGTGCCGCCGCCGCGGCGCGCTGATGAGCCCGATGTTCGCCGCGGCCGACCTGAAGATCGTCGAAGGCGAGGACGTGCTGACGCTCTACCGCTTCAACACGCACACGGCGCGCCATTATTTCTGCAGCCGTTGCGGCGTCTATCCGTTCCATCAAACGCGCCGGGATCCGGCATGCTGGCGCGTCAATCTCGGTTGCCTCGACGGCGTCGATCCGTATGCGCTGCCCGCGACGGTCGCGAACGGCGCGAGCCTTTCCGTCGTGGAGGACGCATGAAGCGCTGGCTGATGATCCTGTTGTTCGCCGCAGGCGGCGTCGCGACCGAAGTTGCGCATCCGGTGCAATGCTCGCTGCTGCCGGTCAGCCGGCAGCGTAGCGGCAATCGGCGCGTTCGCGGCGACGGCCGCAGCGTGTGAGCGTGTCGACCGGTTCCGCGCCGATGCCTTGCGATGCGCCGGTGACGACTTTGGAGTTGCTCACGATGTGCGTCGACAGGTAATGGGTTTTCGGCTTGAGCGCCGACCGGATCGATGGATCAGATGAATCGATGGACGCCACTCTAGGCGCGTCGAGCCGGCGTTCGAACACCCACCGTGGACGAACAGTCTTGCGTCGAAGGGCGGAGAAGGGCGGCGGCGCGGTCATGGCAACACTTCGGCGCATGCACCGATTCCATCGACGAGCCGCGCGACGGCCAGCATCGAACCGGCCGCCGGAGAAGGAAAGCGCACGCAACATCGCGCCACCACGAACCTCAACCGCGCTCGCCCGTGCGCTCGCGGTCGTAGAACGTCGCGAACAGCTCGGATTGCGATCCGACGCCGAGCTTCGCGTAGATATGCTTCTTGTGCGCCCGCACGGTCTCGAACGAAATCGACAGCTTCTCCGCGATTGCACGCGACGAAAAACCACTCAACGACAGCATCGCGACTTCGATCTCGCGCGTCGTCAGCGCGCCGCGCCCGTTTTTTCCGGTGAGCATCCCGAAACGCGCATGCGGATCGGGCGCCGCGTGCGGTGCCGCCCGAGGCGCGGCGGTCGCGACGAACGTTTCGAAGCGCACGCGCTGCTGCATCAGCGACAGCACCCATGGCGTGTACAGCGTCAGCAGCGCGGTCTCGCGCTCGTCGTACCTGCTCGTCTTGCCGAGCGAAAATCCCAGCGTGTGGTCGCGATCGATCACGACGTTGAAATGCACTTCGTCGCCCACGATGTTCTTCTTGAAGTAGCGCTGGTAGTACTCGGTCGTACGGAAGTTGTCAGGCGCGACGTCGGCGAGCGTGTAGAAGCCCGACGCATGCGTTTCGAAGGCGGCCAGATAGAACGGATCGAGCTGATAGAGCGCGGCGAGATAGTCCTGGAACATCAGGTCGATCTTGCCGTCGGGCAGCGCCTGTTCGGCGAGCACCAGCGGCGCCGCATCGCGCGCGAACAGCAGCGCGACCCAGTTGTCGAAAGCGACGTGCCGCTCAAGGACACGCGTGAGGCGCGCCCAGAAATGCGGGCCATCGAGCGCCTCGATGGCCGAGCCGATCTCCCGATGAAAGGCGAGATCTCGCCATTCGAAGTCCATCGTGTGCTCCGGTGGGGGTAACCCTGGCGGGGAATTTGAGGTCAAAAATAATACCCCGATAATCGCTTCCGGTTCGTTGTGCCGCGGCGCATGCGGCCCGTGCGGCGCACCAGACGCGCCAACGAAAGCCAATTGGAAGGAGAAGGTTTGATGCAGGTAGAACTCGCGCAATTGACGCTCGTCGACGCCGACGTCGCGCACAACACGCGCAAGGTGCTCGACACGATCGAGCGCGCCGATACGGCGGCGGGCACCCGGCTGATCGTGTTCCCCGAAACGACGCTGTCGGGTTTCCCGACGCGCGAGAACGTCGCCGACGTCGCCCAGACGCTCGACGGCCCCGCATTGTCGGCGGTGCGCGACGCGGCGCGGCGCAAGGGCGTTGCGGTCGCGGTCGGCCTTGCCGAGCGTGACGGCGAGCGCTTCTACAACACGACGGTGCTCGTCGACGAGCAGGGCGACATCGTGCTGCACTATCGCAAGACGCACCTGTGGGCGTCCGACGTCGGCGTGTTCACACCGGGCGAGCGCTTCGCGACCTGCGTGTGGAACGGGCTGACCGTGGGGCTGCTGATCTGCTACGACATCGAGTTTCCGGAAACGGCACGCGCGATCGGCACGCTCGACGCCGATCTGCTGATCGTGACGAACGGCAACATGGACCCGTTCGGCCCCGTGCATCGCCGCGCGATCGTCGCGCGCGCGATGGAGAACCAGATGTTCGCGCTGATGGTGAACCGCTGCGGCAGCGGCGACGACGACCTCACGTTCGCCGGCCTTTCCGCGCTCGTCGATCCGTTCGGCGACACCGTGCTGGAGCTCGGCCGCGACGAAGCGATCGTGCAGGCGCGCATCGATCCGACGCGCCTCGAAGCGAGCCGCGAGCACTACAACTATCTGCACGACGCGCGCGTGGCGCTCGGCCTGACACGCATCGAACAGGTCGACGGACAACGCACGCGCACCATCGAGCCGCCGCGCCGGCGCGGCGAGTAACCGAAAGCACCGAAAGCCGCAGTCCATTCATCGCATGGGGCAGGGCGCGACGCCCGGCCCATGCGCGCTCGTTCCATTGCGTTGCCGGCCGGACGGCAGACAGATTCGTATTGGCCGCGAAGGCCCGGGAGATAACATGCAAGCCTCGTCAACCCATGAACCGCTGCAGCTGAAGCGCACGCTCGGCCTGCCGTCCGTGCTGCTGTTCGGGCTCGCCTATATGGCGCCGTTGATCGTGTACGGCACGTACGGCGTGCTGGCCAAGGCCAGCGGCGACACGGCCGCGCTCGCCTATCTGCTGGCGCTGGTCGCGATCGCGTTCACCGCGCTCAGCTACGGCAAGCTCGCGCGGCTCTATCCGACCGCCGGCTCGGCCTATACGTACACGCGCAAGACGTTCAATCCGCATCTCGGCTTCATGATCGGATGGGCGACGCTGCTCGATTACTTCTTCCTGCCGATGGTGATCTGGCTGATCGGCGCCGCGTATCTGAATGCGGCATTTCCGCACGTGCCGACCTGGATCTGGATCGTCGCTTTCATCGTGTTGACGAGCGGCCTGAACATCGTCGGCATCGAGCTGGCCGCGCGCTTCAACATCGTGCTGATGGTCGTGCAGCTCGCGATCGTCGCGATGTTCGTCGTGCTGTGCTGGCACTATGCGTCGGCAGCGGCGGGCGCGGGCGGCATCGCGATGGCGGAGCCGTTCTTCAAGCCGCACGTACCGTTCGGCGCAACGATGGCCGGCGCGGCGATCGCCGCGTATTCGTATCTCGGCTTCGATGCGGTGTCGACGCTCACCGAAGAGACGATCGATCCGAAACGCAACATGCCGCGCGCGATCCTGCTGATTGCGCTGATCGGCGGCGCAATCTTCGTGATCGCGGCATATGCGATGCAGCTCGCGCATCCGGGCGTGGAATTCAAGGACACGGATTCGGCGGCCTTCGAAGTGGCGAAGATGATCGGCGGCGATCTGTTCGTGACGGTGTTCCTCGCCGGGCTGATCCTCGCGCAGTTCGCGTCCGGCATCTCGGCGCAAGCGAGCGTCGGCCGCTTGCTGTATGCAATGGGCCGCGACGAGATCCTGCCGAAGCGCATCTTCGGGGTCATTCATCCGCGGTTCAAGACGCCGGCCGTGAATATCGCGCTGGCCGGCATCGTCGGGCTGATCGCGTTGAAGCTCGATGTCGCCACCTCGACGTCGTTCATCAACTTCGGCGCGTTCCTTGCATTCACGGCCGTCAATCTGTGCGTGATTCGCCTGTACCTGTCGGGCCGTCATGGCGAGCGCCGGATCGGCGTGTTCGGCGGGCTCGTGTTCCCGGCGATCGGCGCGGTGGCCGACCTCTGGCTGCTGGCGAGCCTCGAGAAAACCGCAATCGTGCTGGGCCTCGTGTGGTTCGGGCTCGGGCTCGTGTATCTGTGCTGGATTACGCGGCTGTTTCGGCAGGCGCCGCCTGAAGTGGCGATTTGAGTTGGGTCGGCGACGCTTGCCGGCGTTGGGCGGCGTCGCGGATGTCAATCATCGCACCGCCCTGTGGTCGGGCGGTGTCGTCAATGCGGGCGTCAGCGGTTGCGCCGGGCACCACGGCTCGCGTTTGCGATCGGTACGTCGTGGGCCGGGCTAACTGACGATGCTAGTGTCGAGCGCAGCCTTCCCGGCTGACGCGAAGATCGAAGCGCTCGACGTACCGAGTGGCGCACTGGCGGCAGTGCGCCGCTAACCTTTCGGTGGGCATCGTTCCGAGCCCGCCAAACCCGCACCGCATTCGATTCGGCGGAACGAGCCTTCGGCGCGTCGCGGTTCGAGTTGCCTGATGTTGCGGCTCATCATCCACTGCGGCATATCGAGCGTCCCCGCAGCCATGCTGCTGACTACCCGCGACCAACACCCGCACGAACACGACCGAGCCCGCAGCGACGATCGTCGACCAATCCAGCACAGCGGGTCATCCCCGATACCCCGACCGCGACGATCTAGCCGCCGCCAAGACGTGCGCGGTCCATCGCCGCGACGGCCTCTTTCAGCAGCGCGCGCAGCCACATGAGGCCCTGGTCCGACGTGCGATGCTTGTGCCATTGAACGGACTGCTCCATCGTGGGCACGGTGAGCGGCACGTCGCGCAACACGAGCGGCAGGTCGCGCGCAGCCGCTTCGGCGAGCCGCCGGTGCATCGTGGCAATGCGGTTCGTGCCGACGAGCAGATGCGCGGGCGAGAGGAAACTGTACGTACTCGCCTCCACGCGCCTCACGACGCCGAGCCGCTGCATGAACCAGGCTTCGAGCGCGGTCTGCCCTTCGCCGACCTGCACGACGATGTGCCCGGCGCCCATGTAGCGCTCTTTGGTCAGCTCGCCCTTTGCGAGCGGACTGTGCTCCCATAAAACGCAGCAGAACGTTTCCTCCAGCAGCACCTCGGCCGGATGCTCGGTCGAGCAATATTCCTTGGGGATGATGAGCAGGTCCGCTTCGCCGCGCTCCAGCACCCGGTGCGGATAGGCGACCTGCGGGCGCAGATCGAAACCGATGCCGGGCGCCTGCGCGTAGGCGAGCCTGAACAGGTGCGGAATCAGCGTCGTCATCGTGTAGTCGGACACGAAGAGCCGGAACAGGCGACACGCCTGCGCGGGCACGAATTCGGGCTGGGCCGTCACCGTGGCATCCACACGGACGAGGATGTCTCGCACGGCGTCCTTCAGGGCCTCGGCACGCGGCGTGGGCTCCATCTTGCGACCAACCTGCACGAGCAGTTCGTCGTCGAAGTATTCGCGTAGCCGCGCAAGCGCGTTGCTCGTCGCTGACTGGCTCAGGTGGATTTTCTCGGCGGCGCGGCTGATGTTCTGTTCGCTCAAGAGCGCGTCGAGCGCGACGAGCAGATTGAGGTCGAGCTTGTTGAACCGCATGCGGGGTGTCTCCGTGCTTCTCATTCTTGTCGCGGTGTGAGCGCGGCATACAGGGTTACACCTGAGTGTATTCACACCATCGATAGCGCGTATGGATTGAATCCATTTCTGCAATACGTGGGCCTATCTTAACCTATGTCACATCCCGCTGCGATCACGCATGCATCGCGTCGGGAGGCCAGCGTCAGTGCACTTTCAGCGTGCACGTACGACTCGTACGTGCGCCGTGCGCGCCACGCTTTCCACTACTAAAGAGACGCCGCACGGCACGAACGCCGTCCAGGTTGAGGAGACAGCATGTTGAAAAAATCGGCCGCAATGGCCATCGGCTGCGCAGTATCGGTAGCCGTTTCGATGAACCCGGCACAGGCATTCGAAGGCGGGGTTTCGCCGTATCCCGCCGGCGCGGTGGGCACGAATTTCGCCAATCTTCCGCCGATTCCGGGCCTGTTCGCGCTGCAGCAGTTCAACTACAGCTTTTCGAACGGCCTCTATGGCAACGACGGCAAGAAGCTGCCCATCCCGTTTCATTCGTCGGTGTTCTCCGAGACGACGCGTCTGCTGCTGGCCTATCCGTTTCATCTGCTGGGCGGGAGCGTCTATACGCAGCTCGTCATTCCGGTGGTGTCGCTGCATACGAGCGTAGCGGGGCAGTCGGGCACGCAGAACGGCCTTTCCAACATCACGCTGACACCCGTGTTGCTGCAATGGCGCCTGTCGCAGAACCTTGCGATCGCGTCGGGCATCGACGTCGCGTTCGAGAACGGTTCCTACAGCCCCGTGAAGGCGAGCGTCGCGGTGGGCTACACGTCGGTGCAGCCGGTGTTCTCGATTCGCTACAACGCGCCCAACGGCCTCGACGTCGGCATCGCCAACCGCCTGCTGCTCAACGCGAAGAACGGCACGACGAACTATCGCTCGGGCAATGGCTATGTCGGCGAGTTCGAGGCCGGCTGGAACTTCGGCCCCTGGAAGCTCGGCGTGGTGGGCGAGTATCTGAACCAGTTCAGCGACGACAAGGCCAACGGCGCGAACGTGGGCAATCGCATGCGGACCTTCGGCATCGGCCCGTCGCTCGTCTACGACGCGAGAAGCTGGAACATCAACCTCAACTATCAGCAGGGCGTGTATGCCGCGAATACATCGAAGAGCAACAACGTGTGGCTGAACATCGCCATTCCGCTGTGGCCCGGCTTCGGGCGCAAGGGCTAGCGCTTACGCGCGCATCGCAAGCAGTACGTCACCTCAACGAAGGCAATCAGTATGTTTCGCTACTTTCCTACCAACTACGTCTGGAACCTGTCCGTCGATCTCGCCATTGAAATGGGCGCGCGCATGGGCGAAATCGAGGACATGTGCGCGCCGCTAATGGAGGCGTCGCGCCAGCCCGATGCGGAAGGCACCCGCGCGTTTCGCGAAGCCTGGGTCAAGACGGCCGACCGCCTGTGCGACCTCGCAGGCGAAGATGAAGCGCAAGGACGGCTGCTCTCCGCGGGCGAGAAACACCGGCGTGCCGCCATGTATCTCATCACGGCCGAGCGCATGCTTGCGCACGATGCGCCCGGGCGCATCGACCTGTACCGCCGTTCGCTCGATACGTTCGACCGGGCCATCGCGCTGACCGGCGAAAACTGCGAGCGCGTGACCATTCCGTACGGCGATGGGCACTTGTCCGGCCTGCTCGTGAAGGCGCAGCAGACCTGCGGCGCGCGCAGCCCGCTGCTCGTGCAGGTGAACGGCCTCGATTCGACCAAGGAAATGAAGTACTTCGTCGGCTTGCCGGCATGGCTCGCACAGCGCGGCGTGTCGTCGCTGATCGTCGATCAGCCCGGCACCGGCGAAGCGCTGCGGCTGCATGGCATGCACGCGGTCTACAACACCGAGGTCTGGGCGAGCCGTATCGTGGACTGGCTCGAAACGCGCGACGACGTGGACGCAAAGCGGATCGGCATGGAGGGCGTCTCGCTCGGCGGCTACTACTGTCCGCGCGCGGTCGCCTTCGAGCCGCGTTTCGCGTGCGGCGTCGTATGGGGCGCGAATCACGACTGGCGCGACGTGCAGAAAAAGCGCCTGCAGCGCGAGGGCAACTTCCCGGTGCCGCATTACTGGAAGCACGTCTGCTGGGTCTGGGGCGCCAAAGACATCGACGACTTCATGCGCATCGCGGAAGACGTGCATCTCGACGGCGTGGTCGAACGCATCAAGGTGCCGTTCCTCGTCACGCACGGCTCGAAGGACTCGCAGATTCCCGTGGCCTGGGCGCATCGCACCTACGAGCAGCTCGTGAACAGCCCGAAGCGCGAACTGAAGATCTTCACCGAACGCGAAGGCGGCGTGCAGCACTCGAGCTTCGACAACTCCATCAACGCGGGGCACTTCATCGCCGACTGGGTCGCCGAAACCCTCGGCGGACGCACCGCACGCTGATCCACCTTTTCTTGGAACGCAATCTTATGAACATCATCGGACTCGATACGCTGGCCTTCGGCGTGGACGACGTCGCCGCGTGCGGCCAGTATCTGATCGACTATGGCCTGGTGCCGGTGCGCCGCGACGACACCGGCGGGCGCTTCGAAGCGCTCGACGGCACGGGCATCGAAATCGCGCATCGCGACGACGCGCGCCTCGCACCTTCACTCGGCACGGCGAGCATGCTGCGCAAAACCGTCTACGGCGTGGCCGATGCCACGGCGCTCGATGCGATTGCCGGCGAGCTGCATCGCGACCGCGAAGTGCGCACGCTCGCCGACGGGTCGATCGAATCGATGGACGACATGGGCTTTGCCATCGGCTTTCAGCTCACGAAGCGCCGGCCGCTTTCGCTGCCCGCCGAGCCGGTGAACGCGCCCGGCGCGCCGGCGCAACGCGCACCGAACGTGGTCGGCGCACGAGACGATGCCGCGCTCACGCCGCGCACGCTTTCGCACGTCGTCTACTTCGTGCCGGACGCCGCGCGCGCCGAGGCGTTCTACGTGGAGCGGCTCGGCTTTCGCTGCACGGACCGCTTCACGGGCGTCGGCCCGTTCCTGCAACCGGCCGGCACGCTCGACCATCACACGCTGTTCATGATCGAGACGCCACCGTTCATGAAGGGCTGCGAACACTTCACGTTCCATATGGGCGGTCCGAGCGAGGTGCTTCAGGCAGGCACGCGGTTCGTCGCGAAGGGCTACCAGTCGTTCTGGGGGCCGGGGCGTCACCGCTTCGGCTCCAACTGGTTCTGGTACTTCAACAGCCCGTTCGGCTGCCACGTGGAGTACGACGCCGACATGGACCTGCACGATACGGACTGGACCGCACGCGAAGCCGCGCTGGGCGCGGACACATCGCAGCTGTTCCTGTTCCAGCATCGCGAGAACTGGGCGCCGGGCGCGGCGCCGCCGGCCGGCGTCAAGGCGGACTGACCGCGCACGACCATGTCCGAGCCATTGCTTCGAGTACGCCTGGCAAGCGTCGCGGATCTGCCCGATCCCGGCGCGCGCGGCTTCGATCCCGACGGAGCGGGGCGCGACACGATCTTCGTCGTGCGGCGCGGCGAGCAGCTTCATGCCTGGCGCGACGCCTGCCCGCATTTCGGCGACACGCCGATGGCCTGGCGCAAGGACGCCTATCTGAACGGCGACGCCACGCGCATCGTCTGTCACGCGCACGGCGCGCAGTTCGACATGGCGAGCGGCGTGTGCCTGCTCGGACCGTGCCTCGGCCGGCGGCTGATCGCGGTTCCCATCGAAGTGACGGAAGACGGCTACGTCGTGCTGGTCCGGCACGACACACGATCGATCACATAAAGCACCAGGAGACACCCCTATGACATCCTCCCTTCAGCGCATCCTCGTCATCGGCGGAGGGTTCGCCGGCATGACGACCGCGATCCAGTGCGCGAAGCTCGGCCTGAGCGTCGATCTCGTGGAAATCGACACGGGCTGGCGTTCGTATGGCGCGGGCATCAGCATCGGCGGCCCGACGCTGCGCGCCCTGCGCACCGTGGGCGTGCTCGACGCCTTCTTCGAACACGGCCACGGCGGCGACGGCGTGAACCTCTTCACCGCCGCGGGCCATCCGATCGGCACGTTGCCGACGCCGCGCGTAGCGGGCGACGACGTGCCCGGCGGCGGAGCCATCATGCGCCCCGCGCTGGCCGGAATTCTGGCGGATGCGACGCGTGCGGCCGGCGTGCACGTGCGGCTCGGCTGCACGTTCTCGCAGATCGCGCAGCGCGACGACGGCGTGGACGTGACGTTCACGGACGGCACGCACGGCCGCTACGACCTCGTGGTGGGCGCCGACGGCCTGTACTCGAAAGTGCGCGATGCCGTGTTCCCGGATGCGCCCAAGCCGCACTACACGGGTCAGGGCGTGTGGCGCGCGGTCGTGCCGCGGCCGGCGGAGATCGTCTGCGCCACGATGTGGCTGGGGCAGAAGGTGAAGGCCGGCGTCAATCCTGTTTCGCAGGAAGAAATGTACGTCTTCGTCACGGAAGACCGGCCGACGAACGAGCGCGTCGATCCCGCGCACTGGCCGCGCATGCTCGCGGATCTGCTGGCGCCGTTCGGCGCGCCGCTGGTGCAATCCATTCGCGCGCAGGTGGGACCGCAGTCGCACTGCATCTATCGTCCGCTGGAAAGCCTGCTGCTGCCGCAGCCCTGGTTCAGCGCGCGCGTGGTGCTGGTGGGCGACGCCGTGCACGCCACCACGCCGCATATGGCCGCGGGCGCGGGCATCGGCATAGAAGACGGCATCGTGCTGGCCGAGGAGCTGGGACGCGGCGCGACGGTGCAGGCGGCGTTGCAGGCTTTCCAGGCGCGGCGCTGGGAGCGCTGCCGCATGGTGGTGGAAAACTCCGGGCGCCTCGGCGAGATCGAGATCAGCGGCGGCGACAAGGCTGAACACACCCGCATCATGCACGAGACGCACCAGCGGCTCGCGCAGCAGATCTGACGACCGGAGCCACGATGGAAACGAACCTTTCTGCGGCACACGCGGCGCATGCCGCGCACGTCGACCTGCCGGGCGGCGCCGATGCGGACGCGGATGCGGGCACCCGCCTGCGCGCATCCGGCATCGCGGTCCTGATGGTCTCGCACTGCGCCGGCATGGTCGATCTGGTCGCCTTGCCGGTATGGGTGGGCACCCTGATCGGCGCGTACCGGCTCGACCCACAGCAGGCCGGCCTGCTCGCCACGCTGTTTCTGGCGGGGGCCGTCGTCGGCAGCCTGTTCTTCTCGCCGCGCCTGAACCGTCTGCCGGCACGCGTCATGGCGACGCTCGGTTTCGGCACGGCGACGCTCGCGTTCGTCGGCATCGCGTCGATTGACGGCTATGCGGCGATGGCGGTGCTGCATGCGTTGGCCGGTATCGCCGTGGGCTGCGGGCTGAGCTTCGCACACGGCACGATCGGACGCAGCCGCCATCCGCATCGCCTGTTCGCCGGCGCGGGGCTCGCGCTCGGCATCTTCGCAATCGCGTTTCTGGGCGGCACGCCTGCGTTGATCGCGCAACACGGCGGCGCCATGCTGTTTCGCGTGTTCGCGGGGATCATGGCTACGGCGGCGATTGCCTGCGCCCTGGCATTCCCGTCGATTCGCGCGCAACGCAGCACGGCGTCGGTCGCCGAGCCGCGCTTCGCGCGCGCGGTCTGGTTCGGCATGGCAGGCGTGGGATGCATGGGGCTCACGCAGTCGATGCTCTTCAGCTTCGTGCAGCGCATCGGGTTCGACCACGGTTTCGGCTTCGGCGCCGTGACGGGCACGCTGATCGCGCTCGGCTTCGTCAACCTGTTTCCCGCACCGGTGGCGGGGCTGCTCGAACGGCGCATCGCGGGGCGCAGGGTGGTGCAGGGCGGTCCCATCTTACAGGCGGCGCTTGCGTTGATCATCACGCACAGCGCGACCGTCGGGCCGTATGCCGCGGCCACCGCCGTCTTTGCCGCCGTGATGATCTTCACCCATACCTTCGCGTTCGGCATGCTCGCCCGCATCGACCGTACCGGACGCGCCGTTGCCGCGACGCCCGCCATGCTGATGACGGGCGCCGCAATCGGGCCGCTCCTCGGCGGCACGCTCGTCAAGCATTCGGGCTACGGCAGCCTGGGCATTGCGGCGGCCATGATCGCGGTGGCGGCGGTGTTCTGCTTTTCGCGGCTCGAGGGCCGTCCTGATACGCAAGGAGTCAACGCATGAAGCCCGTTCGCCGGTTTGTCGATCTCTCCATTTATCTGGAGAACGACGTGCTGTCCGATCCGCCGCCGCTCGCGCCGAAGATCACCTACCAGAAGCACGCAGACACGTTGCCCGAATTCATGGCCATGCTGCCGGGCACGAAAGCCGACGATTATCCCGACGGCGAGGCTGCCGCCGCGGAATGGGTCACGCTCACGACGCACAGCGGCACGCATCTGGACGCGCCCTGGCATTTCCATTCGACCATGGACGCACGGCTCGGCGAGGCGCGGCCGTCCATCACGATCGACGAGGTGCCGCTGGAGTGGTGTTTCCAGCCCGGCGTGAAGCTCGATTTCCGCCATTTCCCCGATGGCTACGTCGCGAGCGCCGCCGATGTCGAGGCCGAACTGGCGCGTATCGGCCACGCGTTGCAGCCGCTCGACATCGTCGTCGTGAACACGCGGGCCGGCTCGCGCTATGGGCACGGCGATTACGTGAACGCGGGCTGCGGCATGGGCTACGAGGCCACCATGTATCTGCTGGAGCGCGGCGTGCGCCTGACGGGCACCGACGCCTGGAGTTGGGACGCGCCGTTCTCCTACACCGCGACGAAGATTGCGCAGACGGGCGATACGTCGCTGATCTGGGAAGGGCACAAGGCCGGCCGCGACATCGGCTACTGCCATCTGGAGAAACTGCACAACCTCGAAGCGTTGCCGCCCGCCGGCTTCACGATCAGTTGCTTCCCGCACAAGATCCGCGGCGCTTCCGCCGGCTGGACGCGCGCCGTCGCGATTCTCGAACAACCCGATGCGGAGCGCGCAGCATGAGCTTTTCCACCATTCGTCGCGTCGTGACCGGCCATGACGCCAACGGCCGGGCGATCGTCATGTCCGATGGTCCGTTGTCCACCGTCGCGGAAATTGCCGCGATTCCCGGCACGGTATTCCACGAAGTCTGGAGCACGTCGGAAAGCCCCGCGGTGGTGAACAACGGCTCCGATCCCACCATCGGCGAGCTCATGTTGCCGCCGCCGAGATACGGCACGCGCGTGCGCTTCGTCGACATTCCGCCCGACACGCCGGAGTTTCTCGCGCACGGCGCCGCGGCCATGCATGCGGCGTTCAGCCAGATCGGCGACGCCGATGCATCGACCGTCCAGGCCGACTCGCCGCATCCGCTCATGCATCGCACGGAGTCGATCGACTATGGCGTCGTGATCGAAGGCGAGATGACGTTGATACTCGACGGCGCCGAGGTCGTGCTGAAGCAGGGCAACGTGGTGATTCAACGGGGGACCAACCATGCGTGGGCGAATCGCTCGGGACGCATGTGCCGGATGCTGTTCGCGTTGATCGACGGCGTCTACGACCCGGCGATTGCCGCCGCGCTCGCGAGCCGGACGGAGAGGGAGGCACGATGAAATTCAGTTCGTTGCCGGACGGCGCCGATGGCCGCCTGCTGCTCGTGTCGCGCGACCTTCGTTATGCCGTGGACGCCGCACCGATCGCGCCGACGTTGCTCGATGCGCTGCAACGTTGGGACGCGGTCGCGCCGCTACTCGCGGCACGTTACGACGCGCTGAATGCGGGCGCGTTGCCCGACGCACGCCCGTTCGATCCGCAGGCTTGCGCTGCGCCGTTGCCACGCAGTCCGCAGTGGTGCGACGGCTCGGCGTTCCTGAATCACGGTCGCCTCATGGAACAGGCGTTCAATACGCCGCCCATCTCCGAGTTCGACACGGTGCCTGTGATGTACCAGGGCGCAAGCGATG
Organism: Burkholderia sp. B10; assembly: GCF_004368385.1. NCBI lineage: Bacteria > Pseudomonadati > Pseudomonadota > Betaproteobacteria > Burkholderiales > Burkholderiaceae > Burkholderia > Burkholderia sp. B10. The sequence goes on from NZ_PQMX01000006.1 coordinate 155,960, forward strand.
ATTTTCTCGGGCCGCACCACGACGTGCCCTTGCCGGACGAACACGACGGCATCGACTTCGAAGGCGAGTTCGGCGTGGTGGTGGCAAACGTGCCGATGGGCGTGTCGCCCGACGATGCGGTTCGGCGCGTGCGCCTCATCGTGCAGCTCAACGACTGGAGCCTGCGCGCGTTCGGGCCGCGCGAGATGAAGACCGGCTTCGGGTTTCTGCAGGCCAAGCCCTCCACGAGCTTTGCGCCCGTCGCGGTCACGCCGGACGAACTGGGCGAGCATTGGCGCGACGGTCGCGTGCATCTGCGTTTGCACGTGGACTGGAATGAGCGCTGGTTCGGGCATCCGCACGGCGGGGAAATGAGCTTCGGGTTCGGCGAGCTCATCGCACATGCGGCGCGTACGCGCAGGCTGTCGGCGGGGACGATCGTCGGTTCCGGCACGGTGTCGAACGTGGACCGCGGCGCCGGGTCCGCGTGCATTGCCGAGCGGCGCGTGATCGAGATGATCGATGAAGGAAAGGCACACACACCGTTCATGCAGTTTGGCGACCGCGTTCGCATGACGGCTCGCGACGACGCGGGCGGCACGCCGTTCGGGTCGATCGACCAGCAGGTCGTGCGCGCGTCTCGCGACGCAGAGCAGGTCAGGGATGAGGTCATAAGCGAGGTCACAAGCGAGGCGCTGCGATCATGAGAGTGCTCGTCACAGGAGCGGGAGGATTCGTTGGGAGGGCGCTTGTCGAGCGCTTGCTGCACGATGGCATCACGCAGTCCGGCGATGTGTCGGAACTCGTGCTGATCGATCGACGACTGGAGCGCGCGCCAGGTGACACGCGCGTCACGGCGGTGGCCGGCGATTTCGGCCGCCCCGAGATTCTCGAGCCGCTACTCGCGAGACCAGTGGACGTCGTCTTTCATCTGGCAAGCATGCCCGGCGCGCAAGCGGAAGCCGAGCCGGCTGCGGGCGACAGCGTCAATCTGTGGGGCATGCTCACGCTGTTCGAACTTCTCGCGAAGCAGGCCGTGCTGCACGAGGGGTACGCGGCACGCGTGGTCTACGCGAGCAGCGTTGCGGTGTTGGGCGAACCGTTGCCGAACTTTGTCGATGAGCACACGGCGCCGCACCCGGCCACGAGCTACGGTACGCACAAGCTGGTCGGCGAACTGATCCTTGCGAACTGGACGCGTCGCGGCGAGCTGGACGGCCGCGCGCTGCGGCTGCCCGGCATCGTGGCGCGGCCGGAGTTGTCGTCGGGACATGGGTCGGCGTTCATGAGCCAGATCTTTCGCATGGCACAGCGCGGCGAGGCTTATACGTGCCCCGTGTCGCCCGACGCTACCGCATGGTGGATGTCGCGAAGATGCTGCGTGGACAACCTGCTGCACGCCGCGCGCATGCCGGCGGCGTCGTTGCACGCGGGCCGCGTGTGGACGCCGCCCGTCTTGCATCTTTCCGTGGGAGAGATCGTCGATGCGTTGCGCCGGCGCTTCGGCGCGTTCACGATCGACTACGCGCCCGTGGATCAGATCGAGCAACGTTTTGGACGGCAACCGCCGCTCGTGGATAGGCGAGCGCTCGAGGCCGGGTTTCGGCACGATGACACTATTGAAAGGCTGGTGGAGGCGGCGCTCGAGGGCGGCACGGAAGCCCTGACATCAAACGCAGGTTGTCTCGGTGCGGCAAGTGCGTGATGGCAATCTGCGCTTGAGACGTTTCCTTGCGTCAATCTGGTTCGTGGGATGTCAGGTGTCCGCAGCACGGCCCCAAACATCGCAGAAGCAATCCGTGCTCGAGTCGGTCGTGGCCGAGCGGCGAATCTGCCGCGTCGTCAATTCCAGCCGGTTGGCCGTTTGAGCCGACACCCGGCTACAGCCTCGATTATTTAGCGGAAACGCGACATTACTACTTTGCTCTTACAATCGTTTGTCGTAGCCATTTCAAGATGTCGGGGTGCCAGCCAGATAGAAATGTCGTGTTTTCAGGGGTTCGGGATTTGTTTCTTATGGGCTTCCAAATCACGCAGTGTCGAAGATTTGGTCCTGATCCTGCAGGGCGCTTACGCTTACCGCGTTGGCCTTCGCAGACCGCCGGCGAGGTTTGCGGGGTTGATTCTGTGCCTGTCGGTGTTCGGCGAGATCAACGATCACCTGCTCAACGTCGGCCTGCGTGAATGCACGTTGCTTTTTGGTGCCGACGGGTTGCTTTGAACCGCGCACGGCCTGACCTTGATTGGTTCGCGACGGTGATCCGGATGCTCGACGATTGTCGCGCTGCGCCTGAATCGCTTGCGATACTTGGAGCACGTGACTCAGTCGTTTTTGCTCGATCACGGCACCTTGATCGACCTCCGCCAACTTGTCGTAAATGCGGCAAGACAGGACTTTGCCATCGGCCCGGATTTCGATTCGCCCGTCCGGGTACTCCCATACATCGATATAGCGGTGAATCAGCTTCCGGTTGACCGGTAGCAAGTAAAGCACTCGGTCGTACAGCACTGTCAGCGATTTCGATACCCGACGTGTTTCGCGCCAGGTCAACACCGTGTCCAGATTCTCGTCATCCCGCAGCGGCCGATGCGCATTGAAATCGCTCTTCGGCGGCTTCGCAAAGCGTGTGTTGTAAGCAGCGATGAAGGAGGGCGCATAGGCGTTGGCGTCGTTGACTGTGCTGATGCCGCGCAATCTCAACTCCTTGACCAGCCGATCCTGCAGCGTCAGGTGCGCACGCTCAACGCGCCCCTTGGCCGAGCTGCTGTTCGCGCAGAACGTGTCGATGTTCAACTCGAACATCGCCCGGCCAAAGTGCGTCACGCTGCTGCCGGTTTTGCCCGCGGTCGTGCTGCGAAATACGCTGGCTTTGTCGCTGTAAAACGCTACCGGCTTGCCGTGGCGCTCGATGTATGCCCGCGTCGCCTCGAAGTAGCTGAAGGTCGATTCGGTCTGCGTGAAGTGCAACATCATCAGCCGGCTCGTCGCATCGTCGACGTACACCAGCAGCATGCAGGCCTGCGCCCGTTCCTCGAACCACCGATGGTCGCTGCCATCGATCTGGATCAGCTCGCCCAGGCACGCCCGGCGTGCTCGTGGCTGATAAACCTTCGGTGGTCGCTGTCGGCGCGGAATCCACAAGCCAGCGTCCGTCATCAGCTTCCTGACCGTTTCCTTGGCCAGCCCGATACCGTGGCATTCCCGGAGCTTCTCGCACGCCAGTGTCGGCCCGAAATCGGCGTAGCGATCCCGGATGATCGTCAGGGCCCGCTGGGCCAACTCCGCATCCAGCCGCCGGTTGCCAGGACCGCCACGCTTGCGCGAGGTCAGGCCCGCCGCGCCAGACTCCCGGTATCGAATCACCAGCCGCTCGATCTGCCGGACCGTCAGGCCCAGGCGTTCGGCCGCGCGACCGGGCTTCAGCCCCAAATCCACCACGGCCTGGATTACCTTCAGACGGTCGAGTTCTCGCATGTTCAATGTCACCAGAGCTGTTCGGTGCATCGCCGGCTCCATGATCTGACGGGGAGCCGGCAAGCTTACCGAAGTCCAAAACGCGACATTTCTAAATGGCTGGAACACGACATTTCTAAAAAGCTACTACATCGCTCCGACTGATAATAATGATTATGTCAAATCAAGGATTCCACCAACGACCAACAGACCCCGTCCCCGCAGTTCGCCCCGAACGGTAGCCGTCTATCACCCCCCAGTGGACCGCGTCCAAACTCGCGACCGCAGCCCGCACGGCGCCGTCCCCGATCTTCCCGGCGAGCCACGAACTGCGAATCGCAAGCACCACACACCCGTCAAGACACCCACATTCCGAGCATCTTGTGCGAGAAATGCGCGCGTTCGGCGGTTTCCATCAGCGCGAGAAATTCGTCTTGCGTCATATGGATCAGCGCCTCGTGATCGCCGGCCTCGAAATAAACTTCCGGCTGCTGCGCGAGTTGCTCCTCGAGGAACGTCTTCATCCCGTACGCCATGCATATCGGCGGCAACGCGCCCATCTCGCAATCCTTGAACAGTTGGCGCAGTTCGATTTCCTTGGCAAGAACGAGATGGCGTCCGGTCTTGATCCACAGGTCGGAGAACCGGATCGCGTGCGACGTCGGCAGCACCACGGCGACGTAGCCCTGATCGTCCTCGAGCAGAACTGTCTTGGCGAGCCGTTCGCCGGGGATATGCGCGGCTGCGGCCGTCTCCATGCTGGTATGGCTATACGGGTGGTACACGACTTCGTACCGGGATGACTTCTCGCGCAGGCAGTCCTGCAGCGTCGCGGAAACAGGCATCGCACACCTCGTCTGGACGAATCGAGCGAACGAAGTTCGCTCCGGATTCGTTCAGCATAGGTCGCATTCCGGTCAATGAAAACGGCCTCGGATCGTCTCGAGACCAGCGGCGATCGTCGCTTTCGGCCCCCTTTCCCGAAATGCCGTTCGACCATGTTGACGGCATGAAAAACGAATCTGGAGTTAGTTGCAAATAATGGGGAGACATAATGCCGCTCGATCATATCGTCCGCATCGGCCCGAATCGCCCACGCAGCCCGAGCCGCAAACCACCGCGCCGACCCGCGAACCGCACCCTATACTGAGCCAAGACAACCCGCCGACCGTGAGGCAACCGACTTCCCCGGAGCGACCATGCACTACCAGCTGATCTACGAACTCGTCGACGATTACCTGTCCCGGCGCGAGCAATACCGTGCCGAGCATCTCGCGCTGGCGCGCGCGGCCACGGAACGCGGCGAACTCGTGCTCGCCGGCGCATTGCAGGATCCGGCCGATCAGGCCGTGCTCGTGTTCGAAAGCGATTCGCCGGCCGTCGCTGAATCGTTCGCGCGCGCCGATCCGTACGTGCAGAACGGGCTCGTCAAGTCGTGGCGCGTGCGGCCGTGGCGGGTCGTCGTCGGCCGGCACGCACCGGGCTAGGCTACGGCCTACAACCACCCCGCCCGCTTGAAGCGCCACCACAGCGCGAGGTCGGCCACGGCCATCGCGGCGATACAGCCGTAGAAGCCATATTTCAGGTGCAGTTCGGGCATGTTGGCGAAGTTCATCCCGTAGATGCCCGCGATCATCGTCGGGATCGCGAACAGCGCGGCGAACGACCCGAGCCGCTTGGTCACCTCGTTTTCGGCCAGCGAGATCATCCCGAGGTTCACCTGGATCGCGGTCACGACCATTTCGCGCCGCCCTTCGATCGTCTTCACGATGCGTTGCAGGTGGTCGTACACGTCGCGAAAGTAATGTTGCATCCCGCTACAGACCTGCGGGATACGCCCGCCCGTGAGCTTCGCGAGCGGCTCCATCAGCGGCGCCGTGTGCTGATACAAGGTCACGAGCCGGCGCTTGAGCGAATAGAGATCCTCGATGATCGCGCGCGACGCGGCAGGCGTCGCCTTCGCGAAGATCCGGTCTTCCAGCTCCTCGAGCTCGGCGCCGAGCGTTTCCAGAATCGGAAAATAGCGGTCGACGACCTGATCCATCAGCGCATAGAACACGAACGCCGAACCTTCGCGCAGCAGATGCGGCTCGCGCTCGCAGCGCTTGCGCACGTCGCGAAAGTCCTGTTCGGTATGGTTGCGGATCGACAGCACGTAGTTCGGGCCAACGAACACATTCAGTTCGCCGACCTTGAATTCGCCGTCGTCGTCCAGCTCGACGGTATGCAGCACGGCGAACAGCGAGTCGCCGTACTCCTCGATCTTCGGCCGCTGGTGCCCCTTGCGGGCATCCTCGAGCGCAAGCTCGTGCAGCCCGAATTCCTCGCCCATCAGGTCGATTTCGTCGGGCGTCGGCTCCTTCAGCGCGACCCAGACGAAACATTCGGGCTTCGATACGTAGTCGCTGATGGCCTCGATATCGATGTCGGCCAGCTTGCGGCCGTCCTGGTATGCAGCACAGTTGATCAGCATGGTGTCCGTGGCGTTGCAGTTTTCGCACCAGTTTACCGGTTTGACTCGCAATCGGCCCGGCTTGCGCCGCTCGCCGATATTGGTCATGATCGGGCTGCATGCGCCGTTGGCGCATGCGTCGGCATCGCTTCGACACACGCGCGGCAGCCCCGCGCGGCCCAACCTTCAAGGAGACGAACCCATGTGGTATTTCTCGTGGATACTCGGCATCGGCGTGGCGCTCGGTTTCGGCGTCATCAACGCGATGTGGCTCGAGGCCGAAGTGTTTTCGCGCGGCAACAAGGGCTCCGACGCGTCGCCTGCCGATTCGGGGAGCCGGTATTCGTGACGCATCTGGTGTTCTTCTGCGGTCATGCCGGCACCGGCAAGACCACGCTCGCAAAGCGGCTGATCGGGCCGCTGATGCGAGCCACCGGCGAAGCCTTCTGCCTGCTCGACAAGGACACGCTGTACGGCCGCTACAGCTCGGCCGCGATGGGCGCCCTCACCGCCGACCCGAACGATCGCGACAGCCCGCTCTACCTGAAACATCTGCGTGACCCCGAATACCAGGGCCTGCTCGACACGGCCCGCGAGAATCTCGCGCTCGGCATCGGCGTGCTGGTGGTCGCCCCGCTGTCGCGCGAAGTGCGTGACGGGCGCATTCTCGACCGCGACTGGCTCGGCATCGGGCCTGACATCTCGCTGACGGTCGTCTGGGTCCACACCGCCGAAGACGTCGCGCACCAGCGGATCGTCGCGCGCGGCAATCCGAACGATGCGTACAAGCTCGCCCACTGGGACGAATACCGGCAGCGCCGCTTCGTGCCGACCGGTGACGAATGCGACGGCATCGTGATGTTCGACAACACCGCACCGTCCGACGCGGACATCGACGCGCTGCTGCACCGCCTCGCGCAGCCGCACGAGCAACCGGCCGCCGGCGCGTCGCGGTCGGCCTGAACGCTCCCCTGCCCGCCTGACGCCGCGCGACGCGGCGCCTGCGTCGAAACGACAACGCCGGAAGCGCTGTTGCGCTCCCGGCGTCGCCTTTACCCTCGTACCAAAGACGCGTGCGTCACGCCAGTGCGTGCACGCGCTCCATCGTTCCGCCTTCGTACAGCTTGCCGAAGCGGTTCGCGAGGAACGCCTTCAGCGAGACCTTCTCCTGCGGGATGAAACCGCTCTGCGGCAGCTTCTTTTCGCGGAACAGATCCAGCACCGCGCACATCGCGCCAGCCGTCGTGATCTGGATCGCGCTCATGTGCATCCCGCATACGTCCTTCGCGAAAATCTTGCGCGTGAATACGTCCTGCACGAGCTGGCCGTCCTTCACGCCCGTCACCGTGACGAACACGAGCACGACGTCCTGCTTCGTCGACGGCACCGCGCGGCGCATGATCGCCTTCAGCGTGTCGCGGTCGCTCGACAGGCGCAGGTCCTCGAGCAGGAACTGCACCAGCGCGCGGTGGCCCGGATAGCGGACGGACTTGTAGTCCAGCGACTCGACCTTGCCCGACAGCGTTTCGCACAGCGTGCCGAGGCCGCCCGACGTGTTGAACGCCTCGTATTCGGTGCCGTCGAGCGAGAAGTGCTCGAGGCCTTCGAGCGGCTGCACCCACTGCTTGCGGCCGTCGCGGATCGCTTCGCACGGCTGGCAGTATTCGTTGATCAGCCCGTCGACGCTCCAGGTCAGGTTGTACTTCAGCGCGTTCGTCGGATACTCGGGCAGCGCGCCGACGCGCATCTTCACGTCGCGCACTTCGCTGAAACCGTTCACGAGCTCGTGTGCGGCGATGCCGATGAAGCCCGGCGCCAGCCCGCATTGCGGCATGAACGCGTGGTCGGAGCCGTCGGCGAGTTCGCGGATCGCGTGGGTTGCGCGCACGTCCTCGGTCAGGTCGAAATAGTGCACGCCGGCCGCCTTCGCCGCCGCGGCGACGTTCACCGCGAGGTAGTACGGCAGCGCATTGACGAGCGCATCGAAGCCCTTCACGGCTTCGCGAATCGCATTGGCGTCGGCCGAATCGACCCGCTGCGTCGCGATGCCTTCACGCGAGAGCTTGGCAAGCGCATCGGCGTCGCGGTCGAATGCCACGACCTCGTAGTCGCCCGTTTCACGCAGCATGTGAGCAATGGTGTGACCGATCAGACCTGCGCCGACAATGGCGATTTTCATGCGCTTATCTCCTGATGATGGGTTTGGTGTTCGTGTACGGCGTCGAGCCATGAACACAGTTTAGGGACGCGCAAAATCAGTTCCAAGACGAAGAATGATGCGAAACGACCGATAAATTCGACTAATTGACGAATGGTTTCGCCGTTTCGACGAGATCGTATAAAAATCGCAGATATGTCGCCGGGCAAGCGGCTGGCGCGGGCGTTTGAAGCGAATGGGGGCGGGCTGAAGCCGCAATGCGGGACAGAGGCGAGACATCATGACGCGCGCCGACACGCGTTCGCCGCACCGATGCATGCGCGAAGAGGCCTGACATGACGCGACGCAATGCGCTCGTTGCGCGGGCGTCACGGAGAGAAACCGAGGAATAGCCGACGCAGCTCGACGTGACGCGTCGGTCCTGGCGTCGGTAGAGAGAATGAAGAAACATCGGGCACGGCCCGACATCACCCGCCGCAGCCGGCGTTACCGGACCAAAGCGAAGAAATAGCCGGCACGAGCCGACGTAACACGCCGCAACCGACGCCGCCGGCGAGAAACGAAGAAACAGCGAGCGCGACCCGACGTTACGCGCCGCGACAGACGCCATCCGAGACAAGCGAAGAAACGGCCAACGCGCCCCGACCTCCCCCCGCCGCGGCCCGCGTCACCAGAGGGAAACGAAGAAACACCCGGCGCAACGACCCACATCGCGCCACGGCGTCACGCATGAAGCACGCATGCGCCTCATCATCCACCGATGGTGCCGCGATCGATCTTGCGCGACAGAATGATCGACGTCGTCGTGCGCTCGACACCTTCGAGCGAGCCGATCTGGTCAAGCAGGTCGTTGAGCCGCTCCGGCGAATCGGCGCGCAGCCACGCGACATAGTCGTATTCGCCGCTCACCGCGCACAGCAGTTGCACTTCGGGCATCCGGTCCAGCTTGCGCAGCACGTCCTTGCCGAACTTCGGCGTGAGGATGATGCCGACGTACGCGTAGATGCTCGCGTCCAGCACGTCCTGCCCGAGCCGCACGCTGTAACCGGCGATCACGTTGGTGCGCTCGAGCCGCGCGATGCGCGCGACGACGGTCGTGCGGGCGACGTCGAGCTGTCGCGCGAGATCGGCGACGCTCGCGCGCGCATCGGCTTGCAGCAGCGCGACGAGTTGCCGGTCGAGATCGTCGAGTTGGTCGAGGCGAGGTGGACGCATGAGGCTGGGCCGGCGTGCAGCGCGCCGGCGAAATGGAACGTGACGCGATGATAGCGCCGAACCCGCGACCCGCCCACACGGCATGGCGCGGGAGCGGCTTCCCGATGTCGCACGCCGGCATGACGCGGCCGGCCCATCGCAGGTGTCGCAGGCAGCGCGATATGGCACGACGCCCCAACCGAACGCCCCCCGCCCCACCGTGCGCCCCACCAACATCGATTTCGACAAGTATCCGATGTAAGCAAGAGTC
>NZ_PQMX01000070.1:0-30208 GCF_004368385.1 Burkholderia sp. B10
AATGTGGCGCGTGAAGCGTGAAGCGTGAAGCGTGGAATGTGGCGCGTGAAGCGTGAAGCGTGAAGCGTGGAGTGTGAAGCGTGGAGCGTGAAGCGTGAAGCGTGGAGTGTGAAGCGTGAAGCGTGAAGCGTGGAGCGTGAAGCGTGGAGCGTGAAGCGTGAAGCGTGAAGCGTGAAGCGTGGAGTGTGGAGTGTGGAGTGCAGCGCAGTGCGCAGTGCGAAGGGCGAAGGTAGAGCGTAGAGCGAGATGCGAGATGCGAGATGCGAGATGCGAGATGCGAGATGCGAGATGCGAGATGCGAGATGCGCGATGCGCGATGCGCGATGCGCGATGCGCGGCGCCGGAGGTATCCGGCCCGAACCAACGGCACGCTCGCCGCGCCGACGCAGAACCGTCCCGCGGCACCCGCCCCGCGAGCGCCGCGTCAGTGCGCGCCGGCCTTCGGCTTGCGCGGTGCCTTCTCGAACAGACGGTCGTAGAGCCAGCGCGGCAGCACGTGCAGCACCTTCGCGACGACGCCCATCTGCCACGGGATCACGCGGAACGCGTGTTGCCGCGCGATCGCGCGGGCCGCGCGGGCCGCGAAGCGGTCGGCGTCCATCAGGAACGGCATCCGGTACGGGTTGTGCGCCGTCATCGGCGTGCGGATATAGCCGGGCGCGATCGTCACGACGCCGACGCCGGCCGGCCGCAGTTCGACGCGCAGCGCCTCGAGGTACTTGATCGCCGCCGACTTCGACGCGCTGTAGGCGCCCGAACCCGGCAGCCCGCGCACGCCGGCGACGCTCGCAACGCCGACCAGCGTGCCGTGGCGCGCGGCCGTCATCGGGCCGACGAACGGCTCGAAGGTCGCGACCATCCCGTAATAGTTGATGTCCATCACGTCGCGGAACGCGGCGAGATCGCCCTGGCCCGTGACGGCGCCCTGGCTGATGCCGGCGTTCGCGATCACGACGTCCGGGCAGCCGTGCGCGGCGATGAACGATGCGGCGGCCGTGGCCAGCGCGTCGGCGTCGCGTACGTCGGCGCGATACACGGACACCGACAGCTTCGGAAAGCGCCGCGCGAATGCGTCGAGCGCTTCGGTGCGGCGCGCGACGAGCGCGAGCGTCGCGCCCTGGCGTGCATATTCGTCGGCCAACGCGAGGCCGAGGCCGCTCGACGCGCCGGTGATGAAAACCTTCAGCGGAGTAGTCATGCCGGCGCGCGCTCGCGGATCAGAGCTTCTTGTCCTGCACCTGCTTCACGAGGTAGTCGAGCACCTGCGCGGTACCCGGAATGCTGTTCGTGTAAGCCGGACCAGTCTTGTACTTGCCCTGAACGACGACGGTCGGCACGCCGTCGATCGCGTAGTTCTTCATCAGCTCGGCCGACTGCTTGACTTGGCCTTGCACGCTGAACGAGTTGTACGCGTCCATGAACTGCTTCTTGTCGACGCCTTGCGTCGCCAGGAAGTCGGCCTGCGCCTGCGGCGTCAGCAGGTAATTCTTCTGCTTGTGGATCGCGTTGAAGATCGCCGGCGTGACCTTCTCCGAGATGCCCAGCGCGGACACCGCGTAGTACAGCTTCGAATGCGGGACGAAGTCGTCGCGGAACGCGACCGGCACGCGCTTGAAGTCGATGTTGGCGCCTTGCTTCTTCACCCACGCCTCGAGCGTCGGCTCGAATTCGTAGCAGTGCGGGCAGCCGTACCAGAAGAATTCGATGACCTCGACCTTGCCGGCCGGCGCCGACACCGGCTGCGGCGACTTCATCACTTCGAAGTCCTTGCCCGACACCGGTGCGGCGGGCGTTGCGTGCGCGAAGCCGGCGACCAGGCCCACGGAGAGGAGAAGCGTGCTAAGCAGTTTTTTCATGTTGGGAACGTCGTCAGTTGCTCGGGTTACGGAACGTAACGGAATCTGCGTGGGCGCGGCCGGCGCTCACTGCTTCGTGAAGCGGATCACCGCCGTGTCGACACCTGCATCGGACAGGCGCTGACGGGCCGAGTTCATATCCTCGAACTTCGAGAACGGGCCGACCCGCACGCGGAAGTAGGTCACGCCGCTGACGTCGCGCTTCGACACCTTCGACTCGAAGCCCTGGAAGCCGAGCCGTGCGCGCTGCTGCTCGGCGTCGCTTTCCGTCTTGTACGCGCCGACCTGAAGGAAGTAGCCGGTGTTCGCGTCGCTGGCGCTCGGCGCTTTGGCCGCTGCGGACGACGTCGCGGACGGCGCCGGCTTCGCGGCGTTCGCGGCGGCTTGCTGTTGCTGCTGCTTTTGAGCGGCAGCCTGCTGCGCCTGCTTCTGCGCGGCGAAACGCGCGAGGTCGTCCTCGCCGGACTGCTGCGGTTGTTGCGCCTGTTGCGTCTTCTTCGGCGGCGGGTTGTCGGCCGGCTTCGGCGCGACCGCGACGCCGTTGCCCGACGCTGCGTTGTTCGATCCGTTGTTCGACGCGGTGCCGTTGTTCGCGCTGCCGGAGCCGTTCGAACCGTTCGCGTTGCCCGACGGCGGCACCTCGACGATCTGCGGTTCGGGCAGCAGGCCGCCCTGGGTCTGGTTCGCGGCCTGGCCGGGCGCGGTATTGGGCGGCGCGGACTGCGCGGCCTGCGGCACCGGCTGGCCGGGCGTCTTGCCCTGCAGCGCGCGGTTCGGATCGAACTGCTGCGGCTGGCTCGCGCCGTTGTCGACCGGCGGCGCCACCTTCGACACGAACGGCGACGGCGAACGCGTGATGTAGAGCGCCACCACCACCGCAATCGCGAGGCCGACGATCAGGCCCAGCACGATTCCAAGAAATGTTCCTCCGGCTTGTTTCGATTGCTTCGAAGTTCGGCGTGGTTGTGCCATTGCTTGAGTCACCTGCAAAAAGAATCGTGAAAAGGCTGCGGCAGGCGGGATCCTGCGGGCGGGCGCCGCCGCGGCCATTCGCTGCCCAGTTCGGGCCGCTTACATCTTGGCGGGCGCGGATACCCCGAGCATCGCCAGGCCGTTCTCCAGCACCTGCCGGGTCGCGGCGAGCAGCGCGGCGCGTGCGTTGCGCGGCGCTTCGTCGTCGACCAGCACGCGCTCCGCATTGTAGAACGAGTGGAATTCACCAGCGAGATCGCGCAGATAGAACGCGACCGCGTGCGGCGCCAGCTCGTTCGCGGCGTGCGTGAGGAGATCCGGATACTCGGCGAGCTTCTGCATCAGCGACACGGCCTGCGGGCTCGTGAGCTGCGACAGGTCGGCGCCCGGCAGTTGTGCGACGTCGACGTTGTAGCGCGCCTTCAGTTCGTTGAGCACCGAGCAGATCCGCGCGTGCGCGTACTGGACGTAGTAGACGGGGTTCTCGTCGTTCTGTTTCAGCGCGAGGTCGATGTCGAACACGAACTCGGTGTCGGCCTTGCGCGAGATCAGGAAGAAGCGGACCGCGTCGCGGCCGCGCGTGATGGTCGCTTCGTCGATCATGTCGGGCGCGGCCTCCTGGCCCGGCGCCGCGCCGCCCGACCATTCGATCAGGTCGCGCACCGTCACGTAGCTGCCCGCGCGCTTCGACAGCTTCACTTCCTGGCCGTCGCGCATCACGGTGACCATCTTGTGCAGCACGTAGTCGGGATAGCCTTTCGGGATGCCGATGTGCAGCCCCTGGAGCCCGGCGCGCACGCGCGCGATCGTGCCGTGGTGGTCAGAGCCCTGGATGTTGATCACCTTCGTGAAGCCGCGCTCCCATTTCGTCACGTGGTACGCGACGTCCGGCACGAAGTACGTGTACGTGCCGTCCGACTTGCGCATCACGCGGTCCTTGTCGTCGCCTTCGTCGGTCGTGCGCAGCCACAGCGCGCCGTCCTGCTCGTAGGTCATGCCGGCCTTGACCAGCGCGTCGACCGTCTTCTCGACGCGGCCTTCGCTGTACAGCGATGATTCGAGGTAGTACTGGTCGAATTTCACGCCGAACGCCTGCAGGTCCATGTCCTGTTCGTGGCGCAGGTAGGCGACCGCGAACTTGCGGATCGCGTCGAGATTCTCGATGTCGCGCGCGCCGGTGACCGGCTCGCCGTCCTTCGCCGCGACCGTCGCGCCGTTCAGGTAGTCGCGCGCGATGTCGGCGATGTATTCGCCGTTGTACGCGGCTTCGGGCCAGCCGGCGTCGCCCGGCTTCAGGCCGCGCGCGCGCGCCTGCGTCGAGATCGCGAGGTTGGCGATCTGCACGCCCGCGTCGTTGTAGTAGAACTCGCGGTGCACCGCGTAGCCCTGGCTCGCGATCACGTTCGCGAGCACGTCGCCGAGCGCCGCCTGGCGGCCGTGGCCGACGTGCAGCGGGCCGGTCGGGTTGGCCGACACGAATTCGACCAGCACCCGCTTGCCTTTTTCACGCTCCGACGTGCCGAACGCGCGGCCCTGCTCGAACACGGCGGCGATCACGGCCTGCTTCGCGGCGGCGCTCACGCGCAGGTTGATGAAGCCCGGGCCGGCGATTTCCGCCGCGTCGACGAGCCCTTGCGCGGCCGGCTGCGCGACCAGCGCCGCGACGATCCGCTCGGCGAGCTGGCGCGGGTTCGTGCCGAGCGGCTTGGCGAGCTGCATCGCGACGTTGCACGCGACGTCGCCGTGCGCGGCGACCTTCGGGCGCTCCAGCGTGATGGCCGGGATGACGAATTCGGCGTCGGCGCCCTTGAGCGCGTGTGCGACCTGCGCGACGCTATCCGCGAGCAGGGCTTCGAGGGTCTGTTTGTGTGCTGGCAGCATGCTGGTAGAAGGCTTCGTTGGTGGCGGCCGGAAGCGCCGGCCCGCCGGCGCGCTTTTTAAGCGCGCGTTTCAGGGATCGCAGAATTTTAACAGGTGCTAATATGCCGCTCAGGCGCCCCGCGTCCGCGAGGCCGGACGCCGCCCTGCCGGCGTCCTCCCCACCGCGCCGCGCGGGCACAACAAGATGAAAAGGGAATTGTCATGATTACGTTCAAGAGCAAGGCGGCACAGGATCTAGACGTGCTGAAGGATTTCGCTGTATACGTGCTGGGCCTCGTCGGCAAGCAACTGGGCGAACGCGGCGTCATTACGCACGACGAATTGGACCACGCGATCGCGAAGCTGGAAGGCGCGGTCGCGCAGGCGAAGCAGGAACGCGCTGAGCACGCCGGCCATTTCCACGAGGACGACGACGATCACGCGCACCACGAAGTGCCGGCAAGCCTCGCGCAGCGCGTCGCACCGTTCCTCGCGATGCTGCGTGAAGCGAAGGCCGCGCAGGCCGACGTGCACTGGGGCTTCTGAACGCCCGTCGCCCGTCGCCGGTGGCCACGCGCCGGCCGGCCGACGCAGCCCGGCAGGCCAAAATGCCATGAAAAAGCCCGCATCGCGCGGGCTTTTTCATTTCGTATGACCAAAGGGGCGCGCCGATGCGCGCGCCGCGCCCGGATCACAGCTGCGGCGCGAGCGCGCGGCGCGCGTCGTCGAGCGACAGCGACATGCGCCGCGCATAATCGTCGAGCTGATCCTGCCCGATTTTGCCCACCGAGAAATACCGGCTGTCCGGATGCGCGAGGTAGAAGCCCGACACGCTCGCCGCCGGCAGCATCGCGAGCGAATCGGTCACGCTCATCCCGATCTCGTCCGCGTGCAGCGCCGCGAACATGTCGCGCTTCACGAGGTGGTCGGGGCAGGCCGGATAGCCGGGCGCCGGCCGGATGCCCGCGTACTTTTCGGCGATCAGCGCGTCGTTGTCGAGCGTCTCGTCGCTCGCATAGCCCCACAGCTCGCGGCGCACGCGCGCGTGCATCGCTTCGGCGAACGCTTCCGCGAAGCGGTCGGCGAGCGCCTTCAGCATGATCGCGCTGTAGTCGTCGTGGTCGGCTTCGAACTGCTTTTCCTTCACGTCGACGCCGAGGCCGGCCGTCACCGCGAACATCCCGATGTAGTCGGCGACGCCCGAGTCCTTCGGCGCGATGAAGTCGGCGAGCGAGCGGTTCGGGCGCATCACGCCGTCCACCACCGGCCGCACGCTCTGCTGGCGCAGGTTGCGCCACGTGAGCAGCACTTCCGAGCGCGTGTCGTCGGTGTAGATCTCGATGTCGTCGTCGTTCACCGTGTTGGCCGGCAGCAGCGAGATCACGCCGTTCGCGGTCAGCCAGCGGCCCTGGATCAGGCGCGCGAGCATCGACTTCGCGTCGGAGAACACGCGGCGCGCGGATTCGCCGACGATCTCGTCGTTCAGGATCGCCGGGTACGGGCCCGCGAGGTCCCAGGTCTGGAAGAACGGGCCCCAGTCGATGTAGTTCGCGAGCTCGTTCAGGTCGTAGTTCTTGAACACGCGCCGGCCGATGAACTTCGGCTTCACCGGGCGGTAGCTCGACCAGTCGATCCTGGTCTTGTTCGCGCGCGCTTCGGCGAGCGTGACCATCGGCTGCGCCTTGCGGTTCGCGTGCTGATCGCGGATGCGCTCGTAGTCGGCCTTCAGGTCGTCGAGGTACTTGGCCGCGCCTTCGTCGGACAGCAGGTTCGACGCGACCGACACCGAGCGCGACGCGTCCGGCACGTAGACCACCGGCCCTTCGTAATGCGGCGCGATCTTCACGGCGGTGTGCACGCGCGACGTCGTCGCGCCGCCGATCAGCAGCGGGATCTTCTTCACGCGGAAGTAGTCGTCGCGCTGCATTTCCGACGCGACGTAGGCCATTTCCTCGAGGCTCGGCGTGATGAGCCCCGACAGCCCGATGATGTCCGCGCCCTCGACCTTCGCCTTCGCGAGGATCTCGTTGCACGGGACCATCACGCCCATGTTGACCACTTCGAAGTTGTTGCACTGGAGCACGACCGACACGATGTTCTTGCCGATGTCGTGCACGTCGCCCTTCACGGTCGCGATGACGATCTTGCCCTTCGCGCGCACGTCGCCGCCCGCTTCCGCGAGCAGGCGCTTCTCTTCCTCGATGAACGGGATCAGGTGCGCGACGGCCTGCTTCATCACGCGCGCCGACTTCACGACCTGCGGCAGGAACATCTTGCCCTGGCCGAACAGGTCGCCGACGATGTTCATGCCGTCCATCAGCGGGCCTTCGATCACGTTGATCGGGCGCCCGCCCGCCGCGGCGATCGCCGCGCGCGCTTCCTCGGTGTCTTCGACGATGAAGTTCGTGATGCCGTGCACGAGCGCATGCGCGAGACGCTTCTCGACCGGCTGGTTGCGCCACTCGAGGTTCTCTTCCTTCTTCGCCGCGCCGGTCTTGAACTTGTCGGCGATCTCGAGCAGCCGGTCGGTGGAATCGGCGCGGCGGTTCAGGATCACGTCCTCCACGCGCTCGCGCAGCTCCGGATCGAGGTCGGCGTACACGCCGAGCTGGCCGGCGTTCACGATGCCCATGTCCATTCCGGCCTGGATCGCGTGGTACAGGAACACGGTGTGGATCGCCTCGCGCACCGGGTCGTTGCCCCGGAACGAGAACGACACGTTCGACACGCCGCCGCTCACCTTCGCATACGGCAGGTTCTGCTTGATCCAGCGCGTCGCTTCGATGAAGTCGACCGCGTAGTTGTTGTGCTCCTCGATGCCGGTCGCGACCGCGAAGATGTTCGGGTCGAAGATGATGTCTTCCGGCGGGAAGCCGACTTCGTTCACGAGGAAGTCGTACGAGCGCTTGCAGATCTCGGTCTTGCGCTGGTAGGTGTCGGCCTGGCCGGTTTCGTCGAACGCCATCACGACCGCGGCCGCGCCGTAGCGGCGGATCAGCTTCGCGTGGTGGCGGAACGCGTCCTCGCCTTCCTTCAGCGAGATCGAGTTCACGATCGCCTTGCCCTGCACGCATTTGAGGCCGGCCTCGATCACGTCCCACTTCGACGAGTCGATCATGATCGGCACGCGCGCGATGTCCGGCTCGGACGCGATCAGGTTCAGGAAGCGCACCATCGCCGCCTTCGAATCGAGCATCGCCTCGTCCATGTTGACGTCGATCACCTGCGCGCCGTTCTCGACCTGCTGGCGCGCGACCGCGAGCGCCTCGTCGAACTGGCCGTTGAGGATCATCCGCGCGAACGCCTTCGAGCCGGTGACGTTGGTGCGTTCGCCGACGTTGATGAAGAGCGTCCCGGACGTGACGTTGAACGGCTCGAGGCCGGCAAGGCGCATCATGTGATCGGTCATGGCGGTGCGAATTCTGGTGAGGTAGGGCGGGCGTTGATGCGGGTGGTCAGGCGGCTTCGCTGTACTGGCTCGGCCAGCGGCGCGGCTTCACGTCGGCGAGCGCCTTGGCGATCTCGGCGATGTGCTCGGGCGTGGTGCCGCAGCAGCCGCCCGCGAGGTTCACGAGCCCGGCCTGCGCGAACTCCTTCAGCAGGCCCGACGTGACGTCCGGCGTCTCGTCGAAGCCGGTGTCGCTCATCGGGTTCGGCAGGCCCGCGTTCGGGTAGCAGGACACGTAGGTGTCGCACAGCTTCGCGAGCTCGGCGATGTACGGGCGCATCAGCGCCGCGCCCAGCGCGCAGTTCAGGCCGAACGTGAGCGGCTTCGCGTGGCGCAGCGAATTCCAGAACGCCTCGACCGTCTGGCCCGACAGGATGCGGCCCGACGCGTCGGTGACGGTGCCCGAGACCATGATCGGCAGGCGCTCGCCGGTGTCCTCGAACAGTTCGTCGAGCGCGAACAGCGCGGCCTTCGCGTTCAGCGTGTCGAAGATCGTCTCGACGAGGAACAGGTCGACGCCGCCGTCGAGCAGCGCCTTCGCCTGCTGGTAGTACGCGGCGTGCAGCTCGTCGAACGTGATGTTGCGCGCGCCCGGATCGTTGACGTCGGGCGAGATGCTGGCCGTCTTCGGCGTCGGCCCGATCGCGCCCGCGACGAAGCGCGGCTTGCCGGGCGTCGCATGGCGGGCGGCCGATTCGCGCGCGAGGCGCGCCGATTCGACGTTCATCTCGACGACGAGGTCTTCCATCCCGTAGTCGGCCTGAGCGACGGTCGTCGCGCCGAACGTGTTGGTCTCGACGATGTCGGCGCCGGCCGCGAAGTACTGGTCGTGGATCTCGCTGATGATCTGCGGCTGCGTGAGCGACAGCAGCTCGTTGTTGCCCTTCACGTCGCGCGGGAAATCCTTGAAGCGCTCGCCGCGATACGCGGCCTCGTCGAGCTTGTAGCGCTGGATCATCGTGCCCATCGCGCCGTCGAGGATCAGGATGCGCGATTTCAGCAGCGCGGGCAGTTCGGCGCCGCGCGTGTAGCGCGCGGCGGGCGGGGCGGAAGCGGCGAGAGGGGACGCAGACATGGCGGCAGAGCGGCGAAGACGGGAAAACCGCCATTGTAGCCGCTGCGCCGGCGCGTCGCCCGCGCTCGCGCTGGGCGGCGGCCGTGATGCGCGCCACCGAGCGGGCCGGCGGCCGCCTCAAACGAAAACCCCCGCCCGGCGAACCGGACGGGGGCTTGGATCGGAGTGCTCGCGGGGCCGCGCAAGCGCGGCAAACGGCCCGGCGTGGCGCCGGGCCGCGCGTCGTCAATGCAGGACGACGGGCATCATCATCAGGCTGTCGAACTGGCCGAGGAACTCGTCGACTTCGTCGAGCGACGGCTCATCCTCGATCAGCTGCTTCACGTGGGCGCGGAATCGCTCCGCGAGTTCGCCGTCGATGAAGATCTCGCGCTGCGCGTTCTTGTCGACGATTTCGTATCCGCCGGCATTCATCAGATGGTGGCCGGCCTGCGGCGCAAATTCGACGACGCAGTAATTGGGGCTGTTGTAGATCATTTGCATGGCGGCACTCCTCTTCGCAGTGGCATCTGGCCTTGTTGTCCCGTAGGTGGGGTAGCCTTTGCCGGTTTCAAGGGGCTTGCGCTGCACACCCCGTTCTCCCGTTCGCGTGGGGTGTATCGGGTTAGAAGCCGATGTCTCTAAAACGTTTCCTATTGTGATCCGGTGCACTGAAATAGTTGTTAAAGAGTGTCATCGGCCATTTTTTCAATACCTTTAATCGGTCGAAATTGCCGATCGGTGCGGCTTCATTGTGCAGGCGGCGCGGAGGCGGGCGTCGCGTCCGCCGGCGCGGGCATCGGCGGCTGCTCGGACGGCTGTTGCGTAGGGCCAGCCGGCTCGCTCGCCGGCGCGGCAGATGCCGATGCCGGGGCAGGCGCGTTCGTTGCGTCCGGCGCCGAGCGGTCAGCCGGTGCAGCCGGGACGGTCGATGCAGCCGGTGCAGCCGGCGGCGCGAGCGGGCCGTGCCACACGAGCTCGATCTGCGCGCCGTTCGGTTCGGTCTGCATCAGCCGCGCGGGCAGCCAGCCGAGCGACGGCGCGAGCCACATGTCGATGCGGCGCGTGTCGCCCGCGCGGCGCGGCAGCCGCATGAAGTGGCGGGCGCGCACGATGCCGGCCTGCGTGTGCACGTCCTCGTCGCCGATCACCATGATCGGCCAGGTCTCGCCGTTGTTGTTGTCGATCACGAAGAACTGCTGCGTGACGCCCGGCCGGTACGCCGACGGATTGCCGCGCACGAGGCCCGACAGTTGCATCAGCATGCTGAAGCGATCCTGCACGCCGTCGGGCAGCGGCGCGTTGTTCGGCGTGCGCGTGAACACGACCTGGTGAATCTCGCGGTTGAAGATCGCGATGTCCTCGGGGCGCTTGCCGCGCTGTTCCACATATCGGTCGGGCGCGACGCCGAAGGCGTCGATGCGGCCTTCGCTGCGGTACGTGAACGGGCCGATGAACGGCACCGGCATCGACACCGACAGATCGTACGTGCGTCCGTCGTTGCGCCAGTGGATCGTGCCGATCATGTTCTGCATTCCGTTGTAGAACGTGTCGTATTGCAGGTCGCCGGACGGCGGCGCGTCGAATTTCACGCCGCTCGTCGCGGGGCCTGGCGTCGCGGCGCTCGCGGCCGATGCTGCTTGCGCGCCGGACGCGCCAGCCGTGCCGCTCGCTGCCGACGCGGCCGATGCTCCCGATGCCGCAGCAGGCGACGGCTCGCCGTGCTCGGCGGTCTGCGTCGACGTCAGCACGCGCGGCTGCGCCGGCGCCGGCTTGCGCGCCGCGCGGGCCGGCTTCGCGGGCGCGGCGGCGGCCGCGGCCGGCGCGTCGACCGGTTTCGACGCGGGCCGGCGCTCGATCGGTTGCGGCTTCAACAGCTCGATCTGCACCGGAATCTCGGCGGGCGCGGGCGGCGTGAACGCGTCGCGATTGCGCGCGAGCCACCACGCGGCGAGCGCATGCAGCACCAGCACGACGACGAGCGCGACGCCCACGCGCAGCCAGCGGCGGGGCAGGACGTGACGAGGACGGGTGGCGGCAGGCGGCATCGACGAAATGGAGCGGAAGGAAGGCCATGGCGCAGCGGACGTGCCGCGCGTCACAGCTCGGACCGCCGCGCGCGCCGCGCGTTCGCGTGCATCGCGGGCAGGGGCGCGCGCCGCCCGTCAGGCGTCGCGCGCGTCCGGACTATAGCCGAGTTCGTACGACAGTTTTTGCGCGCAAGCACGCAGCGCGGTGTCGATCTCGCCGCCCCAGGCGATGTCGAAGCTGCCTTCCTGGCCGAGCGCGACGATCGCGAGCGCGAGTTCGCCGACCGCATCGAACACCGGCATGCAGAACGCGTGGATCGTCGGCAGCAGCATGCCTTCGACGCGCGCGGCCCGATGCGCGCGCACGTCGGCGAGCACGGCGTCGACTTCGGCGAGCGTGCGCGGGCCGCCGTGATGCGGCGAGCGCCGCGTATCGGCGAGCTCGCGTTCGATCATCGCGGCCGTCTTGCTGCGCGGCAGGTACGCCGCGAACAGCAGGCCCGTCGCGGAACCGAGCAGCGGCATCACGTCGCCGAGCTTCAGCGACGCCTTCGCCGGATGGCTCGATTCCATCCAGTGCACGATGGTCGGGCCCTGGTTGCCCCATACTGCGATGCCGACCGTCTGGTCGACGCGGTCGCGCAACTCGGTGAGCGCGATGCGCGCGAGCTTCACGCCGTCGACGCGCGCGAGCCGCGCGAGCCCCATCTGCAGCGCGAAGCCGCCGAGTTCGTAGCGGCCCGACACCGGATCCTGCGACACGACGCCGAGCCGCGAGAAGCTGACCAGATAGCGGTGCGCCTTCGCGGGGCTCATGCCCGCGCGCTGCGCGAGGTCGCGCAGCATCATCGCGCGCGGCTCGCGCGTCAGCACGTCGAGCAGGCGGAAGCCGACCTCGATCGACTGGATGCCGGAGCGCAGCTTCTCGCCACCTTCGCCCTGCTCGCCGGAGCCGGCGTCGTCGGTGTCGGAATCGGCGAGATCGTCGTCGGGAAGCGGGCTGGCGGGCATGGGCAACGGCGCGCGGCAAGGCGGCAAGGATGGAGCGAAAACGGCGCGCATGCGAGCGTGCGCGCCGCACGGATTCACCATCGTAAAATAGATTCCCTCCATCGTCACTACAACGGCAGACCCCCATGAAACTTGCATCGCTGAAGGACGGCACGCGCGACGGCCAGCTGATCGTCGTGTCGCGCGACCTGCACACCGCGGCGATCGCCGACGCGATCGCCCCGACGCTGCAGCGCGTCCTCGACGACTGGGCGTTCTACGCGCCGCAACTGCGCGAGCTGTACGACGCGCTGAACCACGGCCGCGCGCGTCACACGTTCGCGTTCGACGCGGCGAACTGCATGGCGCCGCTGCCGCGCGCCTTCCAGTGGGCCGACGGCTCCGCCTACGTGAACCACGTCGAGCTGGTGCGGCGCGCGCGCGGCGCCGAGATGCCGCCGGAGTTCTGGACCGATCCGCTGATGTACCAGGGCGGCAGCGACGACTTCCTCGGCGCGCGCGACGACATCGTGTGCGCGTCCGAGGAATGGGGCATCGACTTCGAGGCCGAGGTCGCGGTGATCACCGGCGACGTGCCGATGGGCGTATCGCCGGACGACGCGCTGAAGGGCGTGCGGCTCGTCACGCTGGTGAACGACGTGTCGCTGCGCAACCTGATTCCGGCCGAGCTCGCGAAGGGCTTCGGCTTCTTCCAGAGCAAGCCGGCCACCGCGTTCGCGCCGGTCGCGGTGACGCTCGACGAGCTCGGCGACGAATGGCGCGACGGCCGCGTGCACCGGCCGATGATCGTCCACTGGAACAACCGCAAGGTCGGCCAGCCGGACGCGGGCGCCGACATGGTGTTCCATTTCGGCCAACTGATCGCGCACGCGGCGAAGACGCGCAACCTGCGCGCCGGCTCGATCGTCGGCTCGGGCACCGTGTCGAACAAGGACGCGAAGCGCGGCTACTGCTGCATCGCCGAGAAGCGCTGCCTCGAGACGATCGAGCACGGCGCGCCGCAGACCGACTTCATGCGCTACGGCGACACCGTGCGCATCGAGATGTTCGATGCGGCCGGCAAGTCGATTTTCGGCGCGATCGAGCAGGCCGTCGCGCCGCCCGACGGCGCGGCCTGACGTACGGCGCTGACGCGCGGTCTGACGCGCGCGCCGCGGCCGGCCCGCGCGCCGGGTTTCGCCCGATGTTTGCCCGCGCGGGCTTGGCTACACTCGATTCAGGCGTTTCAACCGACCCACGAACCCGGGAGCTGGGCATGGCCGATCTTGCTGCCTATGGCGGTTACGAAGCATTGAAGGTGACGCGTCGCGCGCATGGCGTGCTCGACATCGTGATGAGCGGCGAGGGCGCGAACCGCAGCGGCCTCGCCACCGCGAACGCGCGGATGCATCGCGAGCTGGCCGACATCTGGCGCGACGTCGACCGCGATCCCGACACGCGGGTCGCGGTGATCCGCGGCGAGGGCAAGGGCTTTTCGGCGGGCGGCGATCTCGCGCTCGTCGAGGCGATGGCCGACGACTTCGACGTGCGTGCGCGCGTGTGGCGCGAGGCGCGCGACCTCGTCTACAACGTGATCAACTGCAGCAAGCCGATCGTGTCGGCGATGCACGGGCCGGCGGTGGGCGCGGGGCTCGTCGCGGGCCTGCTCGCCGACATCTCGATCGCCGCGAACGACGCGCGCATCATCGACGGCCATACGCGGCTCGGCGTCGCGGCCGGCGATCATGCGGCGATCGTCTGGCCGCTGCTGTGCGGGATGGCGAAGGCGAAGTACTACCTGCTCCTGTGCGAGCCGGTGAGCGGCACCGAGGCCGAGCGCATCGGCCTCGTGTCGCTCGCGGTCGAGCCGGACGAGTTGCTGCCGAAGGCGTACGAAGTGGCCGAGCGGCTCGCGCACGGCTCGCAGTCGGCGATCCGCTGGACCAAGTACGCGCTGAACAACTGGCTGCGCAGCGCCGGGCCGACCTTCGATTCGTCGCTCGCGCTCGAATTCATGGGTTTTTCCGGGCCGGACGTGCAGGAAGGCATCCGTTCGCTGCGCGAGCGGCGCGCACCCGATTTCTCCCCGGACGCGCCGTTCTGACGCGCGCTATGATCGAATCACACGCGGCGCGGCCCGTGCCGGCCGCTTCGCTCACCCAGTCAACCAGGATGCCCGTATGACGACCGATGCCCCCGGCTCCAATCCTTTCGCCGGCTTCGCCGGCTTCAAGCCCGCCGACATGCTCGACCGGATGTGGGACATGATGCGGATGTCGCCGTTCGGCGGGATGGCGTCGTTTCCCGGCGCCGCGTCGGGGCTGCCGCCGTCGCTGTCGAGCATGTCCGACATGATGACGCCGCTCACGAGCGTCGAGGAGCTCGACAAGCGGATCACCGATCTGCGCGCGGTCGAGCAGTGGCTCAAGCTCAATCTCGGCATGCTGCAATCGGCGATCCAGGCGCTCGAGGTGCAACGCGCGACGCTCGCGACGCTGCGCGCGTTCGGCGCGTTCGCGCAAAGCTCGATGTCGGCCGCCGAGGAAGCCGCGGTCGCGGCGGCGCAGGCCGCGTCCGCGCCGCGCGCCGAGGCGAGCCAGCCGGCGCCGGACGCCGACGCGCCCGCGGCCGGCGACGCCGCGCAGCAGCCGTTCGATCCGGCCGGCTGGTGGAACCTGCTGCAGACGCAGTTCAACCAGCTCGCGAGTCTCGCGATGGCGCAGCCGGGCGCGCAGCCCGGGGCGCCGGCCGACGCGGCGCCCGAGCCGGCCGCGGGTGCGCCGGCACCGGCGGCGGCTGCGGCACCGGCTGGGTCGGCGGGCGCGGGCGCAGCCGCGCCACGCAAGCCGGCCGCGAAGCGGGCGAAGCCGGCCGGCTCGGCGGCCGCGCGCGCGGCCGCGGCGTCGTCGCCGGAAACGCGTCCGCCGAAGCGCTCGACGTGACGCTTCGCACCTAGCCTGCAGGCCGACCATGCGACTCGCGCTCGTGCTGATGGGCGGCGGCGCACGCGCCGCGTATCAGGTCGGCGTGCTCAAGGCGCTGGCCGAGATCGCGCGCGAGGCCGATCCGCTCCGCCATACGACGCCGTTCGCGGTGGTCTGCGGGTCGTCGGCCGGCGCGATCAATGCGACGTCGATCGCGAGCCACGCCGACGATTTCTCGCACGGCGTGCGGCGCCTGCTCGAGTTCTGGGAGCCGCTGCGCGCCGACTACGTGTATCGCACCGACTGGCTCGGCATCGCGGCGGCGGGCGCGCGCTGGCTCGCGACGATGACCTTCGGCTGGGCGGCGCGCCGCTCGCCGCGCGGGCTGCTCGACAACGCGCCGCTCGCGCACCTGCTGCAGCGCGAGCTGAGCTTCCACCGGATCGAGCAGATGCTCGAGAGCCGGCTGCTGCACGCGCTGTCGATCACCGCGCTGAGCTACTCGAGCGGCCGCCATCTGACCTTCTACCAGGCCGCCGAGCCGATCCAGGCATGGCGGCGCGCGCAGCGCACCGCGCGGGTGGTCGATTTGTCGGCGTCGCACCTGCTCGCGTCGTCGGCGATTCCGTTCGTGTTCCCCGCGGTGCCGCTCGTGCTCGACGGCCAGATCGAATACTTCGGCGACGGTTCGATCCGGCAGGTCGCGCCGCTGTCGCCGGCGATCCACTTCGGCGCGGACCGGATCGTCGTGATCGGCGCGGCCGATCCGCGGCCGGAAATCCCGGCGCCGAACGGCTCGGGGCTGGTGCGCGGCTATCCGACGCTCGCGCAGATCGGCCAGCAGGTGCTCGCCAGCGTGTTTCTCGACTCGATCGGCTCGGACATCGAACGCATCGAGCACATCAACCGGATGATCGAGCACCTGCCGCACCAGGTCGAACTGGACAGCGGCTGGCGGCACGTCGACGTGCTCGCGATCGCGCCGTCCGAGCGCATCGAGCTGATCGCCGCGAAGCACCTGAAGCAGATGCCGGTGACGATGCGCGGGCTGCTCGGCGCGGTCGGCGGCAGCCAGCCGGCCGGCGCGTCGTTCGCGAGCTATCTGCTGTTCGAGGAGGCGTTCACGCGCGAACTGATCGAACTCGGCTACCGCGACGGCCGCGCGCAGCGCGACACGCTGGCCGCATGGATCGCGGGCGCCGACGGCGGCAGCGCGGCGGTGCCCGGCGCCCGGTCCGGTGACGGTAGGCCGGCGGGTGAAATGCGGGTCTGATGCGATTCCGCGCGGCTCGATGCGGCTCGACGCGGCGCGACCGCGCGAGGCCGGTGACGTCGAGCACAGTCGCCCCACCGTTTTCCAGCTGCGCGGCGACCGCGAGCAGTGCGCCGGCGCAGGCGCTGGTTGTGTTTCGCGACGCGCGCCCCGCGACCGTTCGTCGCACCGCCATTGGCGGCGCGCGACCGGGCGGGCGTCTCGGAACCGTCATGCCCGCGTGCTATCATGGCCGCCGCCGTATACACCATATCGAGCAGTCTGCTTGCCGGCCGCTGTGCGCGATTCCGCCTGGAGCCGCGTCGCGCCGGGCAGGTTCGCCAACGGGCCGGCTTGCGCCGGCCACCACATCGGGCACGCGCAGCCGGTTCCGTTCGAACGGAGCGGGGCCGCGGCGTGCTTCAGGGCGGCAGCGCGGCCGCCCGGCTGCCGGACGTGGAATCTGCGTCCGGGGGCCGGTTTCCCGCGTAAAATTAGAGTTTTGGCTGCAAAAAGCGCGTTCGCGCGCCGCTGCGGCAACAGTCACGTTTAGAGAAGTCGCATTGCGCAGAACAGGGGTGGGACCATCATGAACACCATGCTTTATCCGGAACTTTACAGGTCGCTCGAGGCAGTCCGCTGGGACATGGAGAAGGACATTCCGTGGGACAAGTTCGACGCATCGCTGCTCACCGACGAGCAGGCGAAGACGATCAAGATGAACGCGATCACCGAATGGTCGGCGCTGCCCGCGACCGAAATGTTCCTGCGCGACAACCAGCACGACAGCGATTTTTCCGCATTCATGAGCGTGTGGTTCTTCGAAGAGCAGAAGCATTCGCTGGTGCTGATGGAATACCTGCGCCGCTTCCGGCCGGAAATGGTGCCGACCGAAGAGGAACTGCACGCGGTGCGCTTCGAGTTCGATCCGGCGCCGCCGCTCGAAACATTGATGCTGCACTTCTGCGGCGAGATCCGCCTGAATCACTGGTATCGCTGCGCGGCCGACTGGCACACCGAGCCGGTGATCAAGCACATCTACGAAACGATCTCGCGCGATGAAGCGCGCCACGGCGGCGCGTATCTGCGCTACATGAAGAAGGCGCTGAACAACTGCGGCGACGTCGCGCGCGCGGCGTTCGCGAAGATCGGCGTGCTGATGGCGTCGGCGCGCCGCACCGAGAAGCCGCTGCACCCGACCAACCTGCACGTGAACCAGGCGCTGTTCCCGCGCGACACCGTGCAGTCGCGCCTGCCCGATCCGGAATGGCTCGAGCGCTGGCTCGACGAGCAGATCCGCTTCGACGGCGAGTGGGAAAAGAAGGTCGTCGACCGCATCCTGCACAACCTGTCGATCCTGTTCGAGCGCACCTTCGCGACCGCGCAGGAGCTGAACCGCTATCGCAAGGAAGTCACGAACCGCCTGCAAGCCGAAAGCGGCCCGTCGTCGGCCGCGCAGCCGGCCTGAGGCCGCGCGGCGTCGCAGCCGGCGTGATGCTGCGCCGGCCGCGTTCGCCGTCGTTCGACGCATGAAGCCCGCCCGGTGGTCCGGCGGGCTTTTTATCTGGCGCCGCCGCGTTGCGTCGCGACGCGCAGCGTGTGCCGCCCACGCCATCCGACCTTCATCATGCCCGCTACTTTCGAACGCAAGCTGATCACCCGCGACGCGCTGGTCGCCCTGCGCGCCTCGCTGCCTTCGCCCGTCGTCTTCACCAACGGTGTGTTCGACATCCTGCATCGCGGCCACGTCACGTATCTCGCCGATGCGAAGGCGCTCGGCGCCTGCCTGATCGTCGGCGTGAACAGCGATGCGTCGGTGCGCATGCTCGGCAAGGGCGACGATCGCCCGATCAATCGCGACGACGACCGGATGGCGCTGCTCGCGGCGCTGGAGAGCGTCGACTGGGTCGTGAAGTTCGAGGAGAAGACGCCGGTGTCGCTGATCGAGGCCGTCCGTCCGGACATCCTCGTGAAGGGCGGCGACTACGACATGGATGCGCTGCCGGAGTCGGCGCTCGTGCGCGGTTGGGGCGGGCGCGCGCTCGCGATTCCGTTCGAGCACGATCGGTCGACCACGGCGTTGCTGAAGAAGGTGCGCGCGCAGCAGCCTTGAGCCGCCGCGCACCGCACCGTCACGGCGCCGAGGCCGGCAACGGCTCCGCAGTGACGGCCGGCGCGGCGATCGGCGCGCCGATCACCGGCTGATCGGTCGCCTGCGCGAGCGGCGTTGCCCGTAACACCTCCGGATGCACCTGCCGCTCCAGCACGCCCGGTTCGCGCGGGCCGGCCGCCGGCAGCGGCCCGAACACGCCGCGCACCGCGACGAACGCGAGCATGTTGGCGAGAAAGAGAACAGCGATCAGCCAGCGCAGCATCGTCGACACTCCTCTTCATGGTTCAGTCGTTCCGCCGTCCGGCGCAATGCCGTCCGGGGTGCGTCAGTCCCGCGCCGCGCCCTCCGCGGCAATCAGCGCGAGCCCGGACAGAATCAGCCCGTCGTGCCGCGTATGCGGCAGCGTCAGCGCGCGCGCGACGTCGTCCGCCGCGCCGCCCGCCAGCACGAGCCGCACCGGCGCCTGCCACGCGGCGGCGAGATCGCGGCACGCGCGTTCGATCAAACCCGCCTGTGCGTACAGGCAGCCGGCCGACAGCGAGCGAGGCGTATCGATCTGGAACGGTTCGGCGCGCGCGTCGGCGAGCAGTCCGCTCGCGATGTCGGTGCTCAGCGTCGGCAACTGTGCGGTGTGCGTGCCGAGCGCACGCATCATCAGCGCCCAACCGGGCGCGATCAGCCCGCCGGTGAAGCGGCCGTCCGCGCGCAACGCTTCGAGCGTCGTCGCGGTGCCGAACGTCGCGATCAGCAGGTGCTCGTCCGGGAACGCCGCACGGGCGCCGATCAGGCCGGCCCAGCGATCGCTGCCGAGCTGCTCGGGCGACGTATAGCCGTTCGTCACGCCGCACTGCGCGGCGCGCGCGCGGATCGTCGTGCGCGGCAGCGCCGGCCACTGCGCGTCGAGCAACGCGTCGAGGCGGGCGGCCACGTCGGCGCCCGCGACGTTCGAGATCCACGCGCCTTGCGGATGCGGCAGCGCCGACCAGTCGGGATCGGCGCCGCCGTCGCGCGTATGGCCGAACGCGCCGCTCGCGACGAGCGTGCGCTGCGCGTCGGCGAGCGCCCATTTGATCCGGCTGTTGCCGGCGTCGATCAGCAGATGCGGTGCGCTCATTGCGCTTCGCGCAGCGACACGTCGCCGGCGGCGATCGCCTGCACGCCGTCCGGCGTGTCGAGCAGCAGGCGGCCGGTCGCGTCGATGCCCGTCGCGATGCCGCGCGCGCGCTCGACGCCCTGTTCGAGCAGCACGACCTCGCGTCCCGCATAGGCGTGCAGCGCGTGCCAGCGCGGCACGAATGGCGCCAGCCCGTCGCTCGCGAACTGGGCGAGCGCCGGCGTGAGCGCGTTCAGCGCCGCAGCGAGCGTGTCGGTGAGATTCGCCGATGCGCAAGCCGCGGACAGCGCGGCCGGCGGCAACCCGCTCGCGAGCGCCGCGTCGCGCGCGCGCAGCGCATCGACCTGCGCGGCGACCGCTTGCGCGCCGCGCACGTTGATGCCGAAGCCGATCACGACCGCGGTGGCGTCGTCGGTGTTCCACACCGTCTCGATCAGGATGCCGGCGAGCTTGCCGTCGATGCGCGTGGTGTCGCTTTCGGTGCGGGTCAGCAGCAGGTCGTTCGGCCATTTGAGCGCGACGCGCGTGCCGCCGTCGAGCGGCAGCGTCGCGAGCCCTTCCGCGAGCGCGACGCCGATCGCGATGCTCAGGCCGCCGAGCGCGTCGACGGGGCGCGGCACGATGCAGCCGACCGAGCACAGCAGCGCGTTGCCGGGCTGCGCGAACCACGGACGGCCTTGCCGGCCGCGGCCGGCCGTCTGCTCGAACGCGACGCGCACGAGCGGCGCGGGCAGCGCGTTCGCGGTGCGCGGCAGCGCCTTCAGGCGGTTTGCCAGGTCGGCGTTGGTCGAGCCGGTGGCGGCGACGATGTCGAGCGGCCACGCGCGCGGCGCGGCGTCCAGATGGGCGTCGAGCCGGTTGCGCGCGATGTGCGCGTCGCCGGCTTCGGGCTTGTCGGAGGAGGTCGGGGCGTTCATGGCGCCTATTGTAGCGACAGGGCGCGGCCGCGCGTGCCGGGCGGCGCGTCGGGCGGGTGCCTGCGATTGGCGGTTGCACGCACCCGCCCCGCCATCACGGCGCGATCACCGGATGTTTCAATGCATGCGCGGTTTCGATCCACTGCGCGTGGAACTCGGTCGCGTCGGGCCGCAGCCCCAGCTCGCCGTTGCGATACGCCATCGCGAGCGTCTGCACGGCTTCCGGCAGCTCATGCTCCGCCGCGCGGCGATACAGCGCGAGCGCGCGCGCTTCGTCGCGCGGCACGCCGCTGCCGTCGCGGTACGCGTTCGCGAGCATGAAGTCCGCGGCCGGGATGTCGGCGCGCGCGGCGCGCTCGAACCACTGCGCGGCCCGCGCGGGATCGGCCGCGGTGCCGTAGCCGCTGCGGTAGATCAGCCCGAGGTAGTACGCGGCCGCCGCTTCGCCGTGGCCGGCCGCTTCGCCGAGCAGCGCGCGGGCGCGCGCGTAGTCCTTCGGCAGGTCGCCGCTGCCGAGCAGCAGCGCCTTGCCGAGCGCGAGCTGCGCCCGTCGTGCGGCCGGTGCGTCGGCTTGCCCGTCGGCCCGTGCCGCGGTTTCGAGCCAGTTGCGCCCCTCGTCGCGCAGCCCCGCCTCGCGCGCGTCGACTAGCGCGATGCCGAGCGCAGCCTGCGCGTCGGCCGAGCCGCGGCGCGCGAGCGTGCGCAATTGCGCGAGCGCGTGCGGTTCGACGGCCTGCGCGACCATCGCCTGCCACTCGTCGATCTGCGCGGCGCTCGGCGCCGGGCCGGCCGCGCGCCAGCCGGTCGCCGCGACCACCGCCGCGACGGTCACGGCCGCCGCCGCCAGCAACGCGGCCGGCGGCAGCTTCGCGCGCACGAGACGCCGCACGGCGGCGGGGAAACCGGCCTCGGCCGGTCGCATGGTGCGGATCGGTTGCATCGTGGCTCGCGTCGTCATTGCGTGAGGTCGATCTCGTAGATGGCGAGGTTCTTGCCCGAGCCGTCGTCGGCGGCGACCTGCGTGAGGCCGGTCAGGCCGGCGGCCGTCGCGTCGGCGAGCCGGTTCGGCGCCGACGTGAACCGCACGTGCGCGAGCGAGCTGGCGAGCTTCGTGAAGCGCCAGCTGCGCTGCGCGCCGTCCGCCGCGCGCGTGATCGTGCCGCGCTTCTTGATGAACGCGATCAGCACGTCGCGGTTCGCGTCGGGCGACGCGAAGATCGTCTTGCTGCCGTCGAGGCCCGGGAAGTTGCCGCCGCCGCTCGCGCGGTAGTTGTTGGTCGCGACGATGAACTGCGCGTTCGGGTCGAGCGGCGCGCCCTTGTACGTCAGGTTTCGAATGCGGCTGCCGACCGGCTGCGTGACGTCGATCTCGTAGGCGAGGTCGGCCGACGTGAACATGTCGAAGTTGTAGCCGGGGAAGCTGCTGACGAGCGGCTGCACGGTCGCCTTGGTCGGGTCGATCGTGTTGAAGCGCTTGGCGGCCGTCTCGAGCCAGTTCTTCACGTCGGCGCCGCTCACCTTCACCGCATACACGGTGTTCGGATACAGGTACAGGTCGGCCGCGTTGTTGATCGCCAGCGCGCCCGGCGCGACGTCGGTGTAGTCGCTGCCGCCGCCGAAGCCGCTCTTGAACGGCGCGCTCACCGACAGCACCGGCAGCGACGCGTACTGCGGCAGGTTCGCCTGCACGTAGGTCTTCACGTAGTCGGCCTGCGCCTCGTTGACGATCTGGATCGCGCCCGGATCGCCGACGTCCGCGAAGTACGAGTTCATCCGGTAGTCGGTCGAGCCGATCGGCGTCTTCACGTAGTCGATGGTCGCCTGGTGCTCGGCCGCGATCGCCGCGGACACCGACGGATCGGCCGCGACGTAGCTCTTGTCGGCGTTCTGGATCGGCCGCGCCTCGACGGTGGTCTGCGACTTGTCGACGCTCCAGGTCTTGCCGTCGAACTTCAGCCCGAGCTTGATCACGCCCAGATGCTTGCCCCAGTAGTTCGCCATCACGGTCGGCACGCCGTTGACGGTGCCCTTCACCTTGTCGACGCCCGGCAGGTTGAATTGTGCGACCGTGCTGTTCGCGTCGGGGAACACCTGGTGCGAATGGCCGATCAGCATCGCGTCGATGCCCGGCACGGTCGACAGCCACCAGCTGCCGTTTTCCATCGTCGGCGAATACGCCGTGTTGTCGAGCCCGCCGTGCGAGATCGCCACGACCAGATCGGCGCCCTTCGCGCGCATCTCGGGGATGTACTTCTCCGCCGCTTCCTTCAGGCCGGTCGTATAGACCTTGCCGTCGAGCCAGCGCTTGTCCCAGCTCATGATCGCGGGCGGCGTGAAGCCGATGATGCCGACCTTCACCGGCGCGCTGACCGTCTTGCCGTCGGGCGTGACGGCCGTGACCGTGCGCGTGAGGATCGTGTACGGCGTGAACAGCGGCGCGTTGGTCTTCGCGCTGATCACGTTGGCGAGCACCTGCGGGAAGTTCGGCCCCGCGCACTTCTTCTGCTGCGCGGGGGCCGGCAGCCCGTCGACGTCGAACGTGTTGCCGGTGACCTGCGACAGGTACGGCAGCCCGTAGTTGAATTCGTGGTTGCCGATCCCGCCGCCGTCGAATCTGGCGGCGTTCATCACCTTGTAGATCGCGAGCGTCTGGTCGCAGCCGAGCGGCTTCACGAGCGCCTGGTAGTCGGCCAGCGCGGTGCCCTGGATCGTGTCGCCGTTGTCGAGCAGCAGCGAGTTCGGATACTGCGCGCGCGCCTGCGCGATCAGCGTCGACACGCGCTCGAAGCCGAGCGAGTTGTCGGCGGCGAGCTTGAAATAGTCGTACGACAGCACGTTGGTGTGCAGGTCGGTCGTTTCGAGCAGCGCGAGCGTCGCCGTCGTGCCGGCGGGCGCCTGGGCCTGCGTTTGCGGCGCCGAAGCGGTGACGTCGTCGCCGCCGCAACCGGCGAGCGCGAACGCGAGGGAGGCGAGCGCGGCGGCGGTGCGCACGCGGCGGCGGGAAAGCGGGGGGAGACGCATCGATTGTCCTGTTCGGGTTCTGTTCTATGGGTCACGCGGTGCGCGGCGCGATGGCGGCGCGGGTGCCGACGGCCTGATGTGCGGCGCGTGAGAGTATCGAAAGGAAACATGACGGAAGAATGAAAGGTGGCGCGCCGCAGGCAGCGCTCGCCGCGCTGCCGCCGCGGCAATGCGCCGCCGCACGGGCGTGGGATGGGCATCGTCACGTCGCGGCGCCGGGCGGTTCGATACAATGGGCGCTGACATTTTTTTGCAAACAACCTGCCCTTGGACATCGACACTCCTCCCGGGCTGTCCGTCGACGCCGGCGAACAGGGCCAGACGGTGCGCCTGTACGGCCAGTGGACCGCGCTCGCGCTCGCCCGCAATCGCGGCGCCATCACGCGCCGCGTCGCGGGCCTCGCGTCCGCGCGCCCGCGCGAATGGGATCTGTCGGGCATCGAGCGGCTCGACCACGTCGGCGGCCAGGCGCTGTGGCGCGTATGGGGCCGCAAGCTGCCGGCCGGCGTCGAGCTGAGCGACACGCAGCGCACCATCTTCGAGCGCATCGAGCGTCTCGACAGCCAGCGCGAGGCGCCCGAGCGCGTCGTGCGATTCGATCCGGTCACGCGCCTCGGGCTGGCGATCTTCACGTTCGGCGAGCATCTGCAGGGCGGCATCGCGATGTTCGGCCGCGTGATCCTCGACGCGCTGTCGGTGCTGCGCCGGCCGCAGACGATGCCGTGGAAGGAAACCTCGGCGAACATCTACAGCGCCGGCGCGCAGGCGCTGCCGATCACCGCGCTGGTCGCGTTCCTGATCGGCATCGTGCTCAGCTATCTGTCCGCGCAGCAGCTGCAGATGTTCGGCGCGAACCGCTACATCGTGAACATCCTCGGGCTGTCGGTGATCCGCGAGCTCGGCCCCGTGTTGTCGGCGATCCTGGTCGCGGGCCGCTCGGGCTCGGCGATCACCGCGCGGATCGGCGTGATGCGCGTGACCGAGGAGCTCGACGCGATGCGCGTGATGGGCATCCCGCACGGGCTGCGGCTGGTGCTGCCGCGCGTGCTGGCGCTCGGCGTCGCGATGCCGCTGCTGGTGATGTGGACCAACATCATCGCGCTGACCGGCGGCGCGCTCGCCGCGAAGTTCGTGCTCGCGATCGACTTCAACTATTTCGTGCGTTCGCTGCCGGGCGTCGTGCCGATCGCGAACCTGTACATCGGCGTCGGCAAGGGCGTCGTGTTCGGGATGCTGATCGCGCTGGTCGCCTGTCATTTCGGCTTCCGGATCAAGGCGAACTCGCAGAGCCTCGGCGAAGGCACGACGACGTCGGTCGTCACGTCGATCACGGTCGTGATCCTCGCCGACGCGGTGTTCGCGATCCTGTTTCAGAACGTGGGGCTCGGATGAGCACGTCTGACCATCCCGCCGCGCAGCCCGCGGCAGCCGGCGCGGGCGCGGCCGGCGCCGCACCTGGCGCGCCCGGCGGCGAGCTCGTGATCGAGGTGCGCAACCTCACCAAGCGCTACGGGCGCAACATCGTCCACCAGAAGCTCGATTTCGACGTGCGGCGCGGCGAGATCGTCGCGATCGTCGGCGGCTCCGGCTCGGGCAAGACGACGCTGGTGCGGCAGATCCTCGGCCTCGAGCGGCCGACGTCGGGCACGATCAAGGTGTTCGGCGAGGATACGTCGACGATCGACGAAGCGAGCGCGCGGCTGATGCGCACGCGCTCGGGGATGCTGTTCCAGCAAGGCGCGCTGTTCTCGTCGATGACGGTGTTCGACAACATCGCGCAGCCGCTGCGCGAGCTCGGCCGCGTGCCGGCCGACCTGCTGCACGACATCGTGATGCTCAAGCTCGAGATGGTCGGGCTGCCGGGCAAGCATGCGTCGAAGATGCCGGCCGCGCTGTCGGGCGGGATGATCAAGCGCGTCGGCATCGCGCGCGCGATCGCGCTCGAGCCCGAGCTGCTGTTCCTCGACGAGCCGACGGCCGGCCTCGACCCGCAGGCCTCCGACGAATTCGTCGAGCTGATCGGGACGCTGCACCGCACGCTCGGGCTGACCGTCGTGATGGTCACGCACGACCTCGACACGATGGTCGCGCTGTCGACGCGCGTCGCGGTGCTGGCCGATCGCAAGGTGCTGGTCGCGGCGCCGGTCGAGGAGGCCGCGGGCGTCGACCATCCGTTCATCCACGAATATTTCCTGGGGCTGCGCGGGCGCCGCGCATTGCAGGCGCTGCCGCCCGAGCGGCGCGCGAAGCTGCCGAAGGCGGCCCTCGAACCGGCGCTGTCGAGCGTCGAGCTGTAGACGAACGCATCAAGCAAGGAACCCGCGAATGGAAAACAAATCACACGCGTTCTGGGCCGGCCTGTTCACGATCGCGCTGACGCTGGCGATCGCGGGCACCGTGTTCTGGTTCAACGTCGACCGCACCGTGCGCGTGCCGTACGACCTGCTCGCGCGCACCAACGTGACGGGCCTGTTCCCCGATGCGGCCGTGCGCTTTCGCGGGCTCGACGTCGGCAAGGTGCAGTCGATCGGCTTCGACCGTACCCATCCGGGCCAGATCCGCATCCGGATTCTCGTCGACCACGACGCGCCGATCACGCAGTCCACTTACGGCAGCCTGGGCTTCCAGGGCGTGACGGGCATCGCGTTCGTGCAGCTCGAGGACACCGGCCGCGACCTCGCGCCGCTGCCGTCGTCGTCGAAGTCGATCGCGCAGATTCCGATGCGGCCGAGCCTGTTCGACCAGATCCAGGAGCGCGGCGACGTGCTGCTGCGGCAGCTCGAACAGGCGGCCAAAAGCGCGAACGAGCTGATGTCGCCGGAGATGCGCGCGCAGCTGCTCGCGACGGCCGCGAGCCTGCAGCACGCGGCGGACGGCGCGGCGGCCCTGTCGAAGCAGCTCGAGCCGGCGGTGGCCGCGCTGCCCGACACGATGCATCAGGTCGATCGCGCGATGGCGTCCGCGAACACGCTGCTGCAGCCGAACGGCCCGCTCGTCGCGAACCTGAACAAGGCCGGCTCGGCGGCCGAGCAGGTCGGCGTCGCGCTGAACGACCTGAACGCACGCGTGCAGTACGACACGCTGCCGCGCTTCAACGCGCTGGCGGGCAGCGTCGGCGATGCGTCGCGGCAATTGAAGGACGTCGCGGGTGAACTCGGCCGCAATCCGAGCAGTCTGTTGTTCGGCTCGCCCGGCCCCGCGCCGGGCCCCGGCGAGGCGGGCTTCGTCTGGCCGGGTACGACGGCCGCGAAGTAGCGCGCCGCCATGCGCTGCCGCCCGCTGTAACCCGCCGCCGCCGCGGCCGCCGTCGGTCGGCGGGCCGCGACGCCCGCGCGACGACGTCATCGAAATCGGAAACCTCATGCAGGAACATGCCATGCCACGAATCCTCGAACGCGCGCTGCGCCCGGCCGCGACCGCGCTCGCGCTGCTGACGCTCGCCCTCGCCGCCGGCTGCGCCGGCAACAGTGCGGCGCTGTCGAACGTCCGCTACGACCTCGGGCCGGCCGCGACGGTCGGCTCGACCGGCACGGGCTCGGCGCTGAAGGTGCTCGACATCGCCGCGCCCGACGCGCTCGACTCCGACAAGTTCGTCTACCGCCTCGCGTATGCGGACGCGCAGCGCACGGCCGTCTATCGCGACAGCCGCTGGACCGCGCCGCCCGCGCAACTGCTCACGCAGCGCCTGCGCGCGGCGTTGTCGTCGCGCGGCGCGGTGCTCGAAGGCTCCGACGGCGTGCGCGCGCCGACGCTGAAGGTCGACCTCACCGAGTTCGAGCAGGTGTTCGACGGGCAATCGCAGAGTCACGGCGCCGTCACCGCGCGCGCGACGTTGATGCAGGACGGCAAGGTGCTCGGTCAGCACACGTTCGTCTCGCGCGCGCCGTCGAGCACGCCCGATGCGGCCGGCGGCGCGAGCGCGCTGGCCGCCGCGAGCGATGAGCTGGTCGCGCAGATCGCCGCGTGGGTCGGCGTGCAGGCGTACGCGGGCACGCCGTGACGCGCGCCGCGCCGCCGCGATGAACGCGATACGCATGCCGCGCGCCTCGTCGCTCGCGCTGCAGGCGTTCGCCGCGTACGCGGCGCTCGTCGTCTATGCGTCGCTGTATCCGTTCGAAGGCTGGGTGTCGCTCGGCATCGGGCCGTTCGACTATCTGTTCGCGCCGCTGCAGCGTTACGTGACCGTGTTCGACGTGGCCACCAACGTGCTCGGCTACATGCCGTTCGGCGCGCTCGGCGTGCTCGCGCTGCATCCGCGCTGGCGCGGCGTCGCCGCGACGCTGGTGGTGACGGGGCTCGGCGTGCTGTTGTCGGGGACGATGGAGGCGCTGCAGACCTATCTGCCGACGCGCGTCGCGTCCAATCTCGATCTCGGCGCCAACGCGCTCGGCGCGCTGCTCGGCGCGTCGCTCGCGGCGCCGGCCACCGGCGCGCTGCTCGATCGCGGCGCGTTGCGGCGGCTGCGCTTCGCGTGGTTCGAGGCCGACGGCGCGACGCCGCTGCTGCTCGGCGCGCTGTGGCCGTTCGCGATCCTGTTTCCGTCGCCGTTCCTGTTCGGCATCGGCGACTGGCCGGCCGCGCTGTGGGAGCGCGCGGACCGGTCGATGCAGGACGCGCTGCTCGCCTGGCTGCCGGCCGCATGGCACGTGAGCGAATGGCCCGAGCGCGTGGACGGCTGGCTGTCCGATTCCGGATGGGAAGCCGCGCTCGGCGCGCTGATGCTGTTCGCGGCGCTCGCGATCGCGTCGCTGCCGATGCGCGCGAGCGCGCCGCGCGTGCGGCTGCTGATCGCGTTCGTCGCGGCCACGCTCGCGCTGAAGGCGGCCGCGACCTTCATGCAGTCGAGCACCGGCC
Organism: Burkholderia sp. B10; assembly: GCF_004368385.1. Taxonomy (NCBI): domain Bacteria; kingdom Pseudomonadati; phylum Pseudomonadota; class Betaproteobacteria; order Burkholderiales; family Burkholderiaceae; genus Burkholderia; species Burkholderia sp. B10. Next base: position 28,406 of record NZ_PQMX01000070.1, read on the forward strand.
TCGTCGTCGTGTGGGCGACGCCCGGCGCGCGGCTCGGCATCGAGCTCGGCTTCGCGGCGGCGCTCGTCGCGCTGCGCGTGCCGCCCGCGTGGCGGGCGCTGCTGGCGGCCGTCGCGCTGCTGGCGGGCGTGGCGCTCGTGAACCTGCTGCCGGTGAACCCGTTCTTCGACTTCACGCTGTCGGGCTGGCGGCAGGGCCGCTACGTGCACTTCAACAGCCTCGCGCGCTGGCTCGCATGGATCTGGCCGTACGCGGCGCTGCTCTGGCTCGGCCAGCGCGTCGAGCATGCGTGGCTGCCGGGGCGGGGGCGGCGCTGACCGGAGCTGACCGGAGCTGATCGGTGCTGACCGGAGCTTGACCGGAGCCGGGTTGGTGCTGCGCCCGGGCGGCGCCGGCTCGCCGCCCGGCGTTCCGGCCGCCGACGCCGCCGCGCGCCGGTCGCTATAATCGAGCGCACCTCCGTTGCAGCTGCGACGGCTCTCGCCCCTCTTTGCGTCCGGCATCGCGCCGGGCCGCTCGTCACCATCATGGATTCCTACTACCAGCACCACGTCTTCTTCTGCCTGAACCAGCGCGAACCGGGCGCCGAGCGTCCGAGCTGCGCGCAATGCGACGCGCAGACCATGCAGGAATACGCGAAAAAGCGCGTGAAGGAACTGGGCCTCGCGGGGCCCGGCAAGGTTCGCATCAACAAGGCCGGCTGCCTCGACCGCTGCGAGGAGGGGCCGGTGATGGTCGTGTATCCGGAAGGCACCTGGTACACGTACGTCGATCAGGCGGACATCGACGAGATCGTCGAATCGCACCTGCGCGACGGCAAGGTCGTCGAGCGCCTGAAGATCTGAGCGGGCGGCCCGGATGAACGTTCATACGCAGAAATCGCTGATCGCCGGCCCGGTCGGCCAGATCGAAATCGCGGTCGACCTTCCCGACGCCGTGCGCGAGCGCAGCGCCGCGCCGCGCGGCATCGCGCTCGTCGCGCACCCGCATCCGCTGTTCGGCGGCACGATGGACAACAAGGTCGCGCAGACGCTCGCGCGCACGCTGGTCCAGCTGAACTACGTGGTGTACCGGTCGAACTTCCGCGGCGTCGGCGCGACCGAGGGCGTGCACGACAACGGCATCGGCGAGGCCGACGACCTGCTCGCGGTGCTCGCGCACATGCGCGCGCAGCCGGGCCTCGCGGAGCTGCCGCTGGTGCTCGCCGGGTTCTCGTTCGGCACCTTCGTGCTGTCGCATGTCGGCAAGCGGCTGCGCGACGCGGGCGAGGCGATCGAGCGGATGGTGTTCGTCGGCACCGCGGCGAGCCGCTGGCAGGTCGCCGACGTGCCGGAAAACACGCTCGTGATCCACGGCGAAACCGACGACACCGTGCCGATCGGATCGGTCTACGACTGGGCGCGGCCGCAGGAGCTGCCGGTCGTCGTGATCCCCGGCGCCGAGCATTTCTTCCATCGCAAGCTGCACGTGCTCAAGCGCATCATCGTCGACGCGTGGCGTTGAGCGGTTGAACCGAACCGGCCGCGATGTCTCGCGGCTGGGTTGTCGGGTTCTTGGGTTGCCGTCCGACGGATCGACTGCCCGGTAGTCTTGCGGCTCGACAGAGCGATGGGCAGCCGTACAGTCGTACAGCCGTACAGAGCGAGAGTCCGATAGCTCGATGGCTCGATGGATCGACGGATCGACGGCTTGTCAGATCGACAGATCGACAGATCGACGGCTCGCCCGACCGACAGGGCGACAGCCGGGCAGGGCAATAGAACGACCGCCCGTCTACGAGCCCGCCCCCGCACATCCCCATCC
>NZ_PQMX01000071.1:0-29847 GCF_004368385.1 Burkholderia sp. B10
GCGGGAAACCGCAGCCGCGCCCCTTTGCTTTTGGCGACGTCACTTCCCCGCGCTGGCCGCGCGAGGCGTCGCCAATCATAAAACTCAAGAGTGGTATCTATGTCTTTCGAATCTCTCGGCCTGGCCGAACCGCTCGTCAAGGCGGTCAACGAGCTCGGCTACACGTCGCCGACCCCGATCCAGCAGCAGGCGATCCCCGCCGTCCTCGGCGGCGGCGACCTGCTCGCCGGCGCACAAACCGGCACCGGCAAGACCGCCGGCTTCACGCTGCCGATCCTGCAGCGGCTGCATACCTTCTACACCGAGCATCGCGGCGCAAAGCGTGCGGTGCGCGCGCTGATCCTCACGCCGACGCGCGAACTCGCCGCCCAGGTCGAGGAAAGCGTGCGCGCGTACAGCAAGTACGTGAAGCTGCGCTCGACCGTGATGTTCGGCGGCGTCAGCATCAATCCGCAGATCGACGCGCTCAAGCGCGGCGTCGACATCGTCGTCGCGACGCCGGGCCGTCTGCTCGACCACATGCAGCAGAAGACGATCGACCTGTCGGATCTCGACATCCTCGTGCTCGACGAAGCGGACCGGATGCTCGACATGGGCTTCATCCACGACATCAAGCGCGTGCTCGCGAAGCTGCCGCCGCGGCGTCAGAACCTGCTGTTCTCGGCGACCTTCTCCGACGAGATCAAGGCGCTCGCCGACAGCCTGCTCGATTCGCCGGCGCTGATCGAAGTCGCACGCCGCAACACGACCGCGGAAACCGTCGCGCAGAAGATCCACCCGGTCGATCGCGATCGCAAGCGCGAGCTGCTCACGCATCTGATCCGCGAGCACAACTGGTTCCAGGTGCTCGTGTTCACGCGCACCAAGCACGGCGCGAACCGGCTCGCCGAGCAGTTGACGAAGGACGGCATCAGCGCGATGGCGATCCACGGCAACAAGAGCCAGTCGGCCCGCACGCGCGCGCTGGCCGAGTTCAAGAACAACACGCTGCAGGTGCTCGTCGCGACCGACATCGCCGCGCGCGGGATCGACATCGACCAGTTGCCGCACGTCGTCAACTTCGACCTGCCGAACGTGCCGGAAGACTACGTGCACCGCATCGGCCGCACGGGCCGCGCGGGCGCGACCGGCGAAGCGGTGTCGCTGGTGTGCGTCGACGAGAAGCAGTTGCTGCGCGACATCGAGCGGCTGATCAAGCGCGAGATTCCGCAGGAAGTGATCGCGGGCTTCGAACCCGATCCGAACGTCAAGCCGGAGCCGATCCAGCAGCGTCGCGGCCAGCAGCCGCGCGGCGGTGGCGGCGGCGGTGGGAATCGTCAGCCGCGTGCGGGCGGCTCAGGCCAGGCCGGCGCGAAGCGCGACGCCAACGCGCAGCCGAAGGCCGCGAAGGCGGCCAAGCCGCGCGCGGCCGGCGGTGCGAGCGGTAACGCCAACGGCGGCGGCCGCCCGGCCGGCGGCGGCAACGGCGCACGTCCCGCCAACGGCAATGCCGCGCACCCGAACCGCAACCGTTCGTCGCGCAGCGGCCAGCGCGGTCACTGAAGCCGCGCGGCCGCGCGCCGCAGGTGCTCGATCTGGCGTTGCCAGCGCGCGAGCACCTCGGCGCGCGTCTCCCCTTCCAGCGCGAACGTGACACCCGTCGCGAGACGCGCATAGCCGACCCGCTGCGCATCGCCGTGTGCGATCGTCGCAGCGAATCCGCGCAAGCCGCCGACATCCGCGTCGAGCGGTTCGATACTCAGTTGTGCCTGAAAGAACGCGCCGTCGGCGACGAGCGTCAGCGCGGCCGCGCGCCGCTGCGCGAGCGCGCGCGCCGCACGCGATTGCGGCCATAGCGCGAGCAGCAGCGTGTGTGCGTCGCGTGCGAAGATCTCGCCCGCGCTCAGCAGCGTCGTGCGCAGCTGGCCGTCGTCGGTCGCGACGAGCAGCGACGCCGCAACGTCGGCATGGCGCTCGAGCGCGGTGCCGTCGAACAGCGAGACGACGGCCGGTGGCCACGCGTCGAACGTCCATTGTTCGAGCGCGTGGCGATGGGTATCGGTCATGATGGCGGGCCCGGTGGAAAGCGAAACACGAGGCGACAGCATACGCGCGACGGGCCGCGCCGGGGGCTCAGCGCATGAACACGTGCCGCGTGATCTTGGTGAGCGGATAGTGGACGCTCGGCTGGATCTTCGCGGGCAGGTCGAGCGGCTTGAGCAGCATCTTCACGCACATGTCGGCCGACAGATTGCGCCGCACGAGCGAGCTGATGCGTGCGGCGCGCTCGCGGTTGTACTGATTGTCGCCGACGCGATCGGGATAGCGCACCGCGAACACGTGGCGCAGCGCGATCTCGGAGTCCTCGTTCTTGATCTCCATCACGCGGCGCATCAGCGCACCGAGCACCGCGAGCCGGCCGTTTCCTTCGAGCTTGTTGTACTTCTTGAAGAACTTGAAGAAGTGCTTGTAGTGGCGCACTTCGTCCGAGCGGATGTTGTCGGTGATTTCCTTCAGCACGGGCTCGTCTGAGCATTCGTTGATCGCGCGATAGAGCGTGGCCGTGCCCGTCTCGACGACGCAGCGCGCGACCATCTCGAGCGCGCGGGTTTTCTCGAACGCGTCGACCGAGCAAGTCTTCGAATACTCGGCGAAGAAATTCGCGAACGCGGTATCCCAGTCGAACTCGGGCCACACGTGCGCGATGTACGCCTTCAGCGCGCGCCCGTGCTGCAATTCTTCGTGCTCCCACGCACTGTTGAGCCACGCGGATACTTCCGGATCGTCGTTGAAGAACTCGCTCAGATTGCTCGTGTAGAGATCCGAGCCGCTTTCGATGAACGACGACGCGCACAACAGCAGCAGCAGATCCTCGTTCGCGGCGGCACGCTGACGATCGATCCGGTTCAGATCGATGTCCTCGATACGCCACGGCATGACATGCGTCGTTTCAGTAGGCATGGTGTTGCGCTCCCAGTCGTCGCGCGGCGCGCCGGCCCTTCCCTTCGGCACCGGCCCGGCGCCCGCAGGCGACGTTTTGCTTGCATTTATAGTGACTTGGTCCGGCCGAACCATCCTGGCATCTTAGCCGGAGATTTATGTTCGTGCTTCAACCACTGACCGTACCCGGCGCGCGCAGTTCCACCCGCCATGTTGCGCTTCGTTAGACGGGTTCTTCGAACCCCGCACGTGCCACGACATGCGCCACGTCAAGCCGGCTGGTCGGCTGGTCGGCTGGTTGGCTGTTTTGCCGATCGCCCTCGGATCGGCGCCGCCGCCGACTGGAAGCGTTCCGTCAGAAACCGGCGGCGAGGCCGTCGCGGCGGCTGTCGCTCGCGGCCACGTAGCCGCGCTCGGGATCGTCGGGATCGAGGCGCCAGACGAACTGCCCGGAGCCGAAATCCATGTAAGGATCGTCGACCGACTTGATCGTATGGCCGCGCGCGGCGAGCGCGTCGACGGTCTGCCGGTTCATCGTCGCCTCGACGTCGAGCGTGAAGTCGCGGTTGACCTTCCAGCGCGGCGCGCAGCACGCGGCCTGCGGCTGCTGGTGGTAGCCGAGCATCCGCACGATGGTCTGCAGATGGCCTTGCGGCTGCATGTCGCCGCCCATCACGCCGAAGCTCATCACCGCCTCGGTGCGCCCGTCGACCTGCTCGGTGACGAACGCCGGGATGATCGTATGGAACGGCCGCTTGCCGCCCGCCACCACGTTCGGCGAGCGCGGATCCATCGAGAAACCGTGCCCGCGGTTCTGCAGCGCAATGCCCGTGCCGGGCACGACGAGCCCCGACCCGAAGCCCATGTAGTTGGACTGAATGAAGCTCACCATCATCCCGCGCTCGTCCGCCGCCGACAGGTAGATCGTGCCGCCCGAATGCGGGCGGCCGGCCGCGAAGTGCGTCGCCCGCGTGCGGTCGATCAGCTTCGCGCGTTCGGCGAGATACGCGTCGTCGAGCATCTCGGCCGGCGTCACGTCCATCGCGCGCGGGTCGGCGACGTAGCGATAGACGTCCGCGAACGCGAGCTTCATCGCCTCGATCTGCAGATGCTGCGAATCGGCCGAATCGACGGGCCAGTCGGTCACGCCCACGTGCTCCGCGATGCCGAGCGCGATCAGCGCGGCGATGCCCTGCCCGTTCGGCGGAATCTCGTGGACCGTATGGCGGCCGAAGCGCTTGCCGATCGGCTCGACCCATTCCGGCCGGTACGCGCGCAGGTCGGCCTCGGTCAGCGCGCCGCCGCCTTCGCGCGCGAACGCCGCGAGCCGCGCGGCGAGCGCGCCTTCGTAGAACGCGCGCGGCCCGTCGTGGGCGAGCGTGCGCAGCGTCTGCGCATGGTCCGGCAGGCACATGCGCTCGCCGACGAGCGGCGCGCGCCCGCGCGGCATGAAGGTCTGGGCGAAGCCCGGCAGCGCGTGCAGCTCGGGCACGGCGGCCGCCCATTTGTGCGCGACGATCGGCGACACCGAATAGCCGCGCTCCGCGTGCTCGATCGCCGGTTCGAGCAGATCGGCGAACGGCAGCGAGCCGAACTTCGCGTGCAGCGCTTCCCAGCCGGCGATCACGCCCGGCACCGTGACGGTGTCCCAGCCGCGCGTCGGCTGCTTGGCGATGCCGTGCGCATCCTCGCCGTGACGCCGGCGGAAGTAGTCGGGATTCCACGCCGCCGGCGCGACGCCCGACGCGTTCAGCCCGGACAGCCGCTCGCCGTCCCATACGAGCGCGAACGCGTCGCCGCCGAGCCCGCACGACACCGGCTCAACCACCGTGATCGCGGCCGCGGCGGCCAGCGCCGCATCGACGGCGTTGCCGCCCTTCCACAGCATCCGCAGCCCGGCCTGCGCGGCGAGCGGATGCGACGTCGACACGACGTTGCGCGCGAATACGGGGATGCGGGTCGTCGGATACGGGTTGTGCCAGTCGAAGCCTGTCATGTCGGTTCCACCTCGTTGGAAGCTGGGATGAGCGCGCGGGGCGCGGGGTTCGGCCTCGGCTCGGGCTCGGACTCCGCTCGCGAGCCGTTCCAGCGCCGTTCCGGCCCGCACTCGAGCTCCCCGCCCCGCGCGCGAACGGTCCGTCATTGCAGCGCGATCCGCGTGCTCGCGCAAATTCATTTGCGACATGAAATCATGCACCTGCGAACTGTATCCGCGGCCGTGGTGCGCCGCCGGCCGCTGCGAACGCGGTTCGCGCCCTTACAATATCCGGTCCGCACCACGATTCGACCGCCGAGCCATGACCCGAGATCCCCGCCTCACCCTCAACGCGCGCCAGCAGGAATTGCTCGAATGGGTGCAGCGCGACGGCTTCGTGACGGTCGACGATCTCGCGTCGCACTTCGCGGTCACGCCGCAGACGATCCGCCGCGACGTGAACTGGCTCGCCGACCTGAACCTGCTGCGCCGCTACCACGGCGGCGCGAGCCTGCCGACCAGCTCGGAGAACGTCTCCTACACCGCGCGCCAGCGGATGTTCCACGACGAGAAGCGGCGCATCGCGGCGCTGGCCGCGTCGCACATCCCCGATCAGGCATCGCTGTTCATCAACCTCGGCACGACGACCGAGGAAGTCGCGCGCGCGCTGAATCGCCATCACGGCCTGCACGTGATCACGAACAACCTGAACGTCGCGTCGATGATGAGCGGCTACCCCGACTGCGAGGTGCTGATCACGGGCGGCATCGTGCGGCCGTGGGACAAGGGGATCGTCGGCGAGCTCGCGATCGACTTCATCCGCCAGTTCAAGGTCGACTACGCGATCATCGGCACGTCGGCGATCGAGGCCGACGGCACGCTGCGCGACTTCGACACGCGCGAGGTGCGCGTGGCCGAGGCGATCATGCAGCATGCGCGCACCGTCTACCTCGTCGCCGATCATTCGAAGGTCGGCCGTCCCGCGCTGGTGCGCCAGGGGCACCTGAGCCAGGTGCACGCGCTGTTCACCGACAAGCCGCTGCCGCCCGAGATGACCGACACGGTGGCCGCCGCCGGCACCCAGGTGTACGTCGCCGAATGACCGCCGCGATGCTGCACCGCACGCGAAACTTCAAGTGAAATCAAGAAGTTCGCGCGCCGGCCGAACCGCTTGCGGCGCGCGCCTGTGTCAAACGGAAAATTAACGGGGCACGATTTGTCGTTGCCCGCACGCTCGACTAGACTCCAGTTCCCCGGCCCGTCGCACGATCCGCTCCTGGCAGCGCGTATGCGACATCCCGGCCGGCGAATGCAGCTTTTCCCCCCAAGCCCTACCCGCGGGGTATCGCGCACCGGCGTTCACGCCGGCCGCGCGGGCAGACCGGTTGCCATGGAGAGAACGATGCTGAGTCCGCATGAATTCGCCACGCTATTGCTTGTGAAGGACGCCCCCGACCAGGGCGACATGGAGCGCGATGAACTCGACGCGCTGCTCGAACAGCAACTCGTCCGGCTGGAAGGCCTGGGATCGGGACGCCGATATTGCGTGACCGAAACCGGCGACGCCGCGCTGCGATCCATCAAATACCGCTATTCATGAAGCGCCCGCCGCACCGCCGTTCCAGATGACCCGCGCGCCGGCCGGATTCCCGGCCGCGCCGCTTTCCGCCCCCCTGCCGCCCTTCGTGCGTTCGCGCGTCAGCCGCCGCGCAGCGTCGGATCGACCGCCGCGCGCCAACTGATGGCCTGCGCGCGTGCGCCGTTGAAATACGCGATCCACGCGGCACGCTGCGCCGAGTTCGGCGCCGCGTAGCGCGCTGAAAGTTCGTTTACGAACGCACAATAGTTCGTTTCCGTCAGCCCCCGATAGCGTTTCGCCACGTACGCGTCGTACAGCGTCGAATAGACCGGCACCGCGTCGTCGCCCCAATCGCGCGCGGCGCCGCCGCAGCTCGTCTCCAGGTCGACGAACGACGGCGCGCGCCAGTTGCCCGCCAGCGGCGGCACACCGACGCCGCACCCCGCCAGCAACACGGCGCACGCGCCCGCCCACATCCCAATACGCATGATTCACCTCGCGAAACGGTCGATTGCGTCAGTATCGCCCGCGGTCGCGCCGCGCGCCATTGGCCCGCTTTTTCGAACTTTACTTTTTCGATTCCGTTCGTTAAATTTCGAATTCGAACATTTCATGTTCGCCAATTTCCATCAGACGATAAGGACAGCAGGTGATACAACCGAATCGCTACGATCTGCTCGTCGTCGGCGGCGGCATCAACGGCGCCGGCATCGCGCGCGATGCGGCGGGCCGCGGCCTGTCGGTGCTGCTTTGCGAGCAGGACGACCTGGCGTCGCACACGTCGTCGTGCAGCACGAAGCTGATTCACGGCGGCCTGCGCTACCTCGAATACAACGAGTTCGGCCTCGTCCGCAAGGCGCTGCAAGAGCGTGAAACGCTGCTGCGCGCGGCGCCGCACATCATGTGGCCGCTGCGCTTCGTGATGCCGCACATGCCGAACCTGCGGCCGGCGTGGCTGATCCGCGTCGGCCTGTTTCTCTACGATCACCTCGCGAAACGCGAGCTGCTGCCCGGCTCGCGCGGCATCGACATGCGCCGCCACGCGGCCGGCGCGCCGCTGATCGACTCGATCAAGCGCGGCTTCGTCTATTCGGACGGCTGGGTCGACGACGCGCGTCTCGTGGTGCTGAACGCGCTCGACGCGCAGGAGCGCGGCGCCGAGATCCTCACGCGCACCAAGCTCGTGTCGGCGCAGCGCGTCGGCGACGCATGGGAAGCGCGGCTCCAGCTTGCCGACGGCTCGATGCGCGTCGTCCACGCCCGCGCGGTCGCGAACGCGGCCGGCCCGTGGGTCGGCGAGGTGCTGCACGGCGCGCTGGGCCGCGGCGCGCATCACAGCGTGCGGCTCGTGAAGGGCAGCCACATCATCACGCGCCGCCTGTTCGAGCACGACCACGCGTACATCTTCCAGAATCCGGACAAGCGGATCATCTTCGCGATTCCGTACGAACACGACTTCACGCTGATCGGCACGACCGACGTCGAATACACGAGCGATCCGGCGAAGGTCGCGATCGATCGCGACGAGACGCAGTATCTGTGCGAGTCGATCAATCGCTATTTCAAACGCAAGATCTCGCCGGCCGACGTGCACTGGACCTATTCGGGCGTGCGCCCGCTGCTCGAAGACGAAAACGCGGCGAACGCGTCGGCCGTCACGCGCGACTACCGGCTCGAGATGGACGACGGCGCCGGCGCGCCGCTGCTGTCGGTGTTCGGCGGCAAGATCACGACCTTCCGCAAGCTCGCGGAGGAAGCCGGCGACATGCTGTGCCGCGCGCTCGGCCGCGACGCGCCGACGTGGACGGCCGGCGCGCCGCTGCCCGGCGGCGACATCCCCGGCGCGAAGTTCGACGCGTTCGCCGATGCGTTCGCGACACGCCACCCGTGGCTGCCCGCCGCGCTCGCGCGCCGCTATGCGCGCGCGTACGGCACACGCGCGGAGCGCGTGCTCGACGGCGCGCAGTCGCTCGCCGAGCTCGGCGCCGAAGTCGCACCGGACCTGTTCGACGCGGAGCTGCGCTATCTGCGCGTCGTCGAGTGGGCCACCTGCGCGCAGGACGTGCTGTGGCGCCGCTCGAAGCTCGGGCTGCACGTCGCGCCCGGCACGCTCGACGCGGTGACGGCCGCGCTCGACGCGTGGTTCGCCGCCGCACACGCGCCGCACGCCTGATCCGTTTGCAGTTGCAGTTCGCAGTTGCAGTTTGCATTTGCAGTGGCCTTACCGATGTCGATTCACCGACGCGCCGCGTAATATGCGGCGCGCATCACAACTACGCCGATCCACGGATGGAGATGAGAGACATGCAGGACCAGTACATCCTCGCGCTTGACCAGGGCACGACGAGCTCCCGCGCAATGCTGTTCGATCGCCAGGGCAACATCGTTTCGATCGCCCAGAAGGAATTCGAACAGATCTACCCGCAACCCGGCTGGGTCGAGCACGACCCGCAGGAAATCTGGTCGACGCAAGCCGGCGTCGCCGCCGAGGCCGTCACGCGCACGGGCTTGAACGGCACGTCGATCGCGGCGATCGGCATCACCAACCAGCGCGAGACGACCATCGTCTGGGATCGCGAAACCGGCCAGCCGGTCTACAACGCGATCGTGTGGCAGGACCGCCGCACGGCCGACTTCTGCGATTCGCTCAAGCAGCAGGGCCTCGAGGCGAAGGTGCGCGCGAAGACCGGCCTGCCGATCGACTCGTACTTCTCCGCGACCAAGATCCGCTGGATTCTCGACAACGTGCCGGGCGCGCGCGACAAGGCGCGCCAGGGCAAGCTCGCGTTCGGCACGGTCGACAGCTGGCTCGTGTGGAACTTCACGAAGCACGAGCTGCACGTGACCGACGTGACGAACGCATCGCGCACGATGCTGTTCAACATCCACACGCGCGAGTGGGACAGCGAGCTGCTCGAACTGCTCGACATCCCGCGCAGCATGCTGCCGGAAGTGAAGGCTTCGTCGGAAATCTACGGCCATACGAAGACGACGGTGTTCGCGTCGAAGATTCCGCTCGCGGGCATCGCCGGCGACCAGCACGCGGCGCTGTTCGGCCAGATGTGCACGACCTCGGGCATGGTCAAGAACACCTACGGCACCGGCTGCTTCCTGATGATGAACACCGGCGACAAGCCGATCGAGTCGAAGAACAACCTCGTCACGACGATCGCCTGGCAGATCGGCGACGACGTGCAGTACGCGCTCGAAGGCAGCATCTTCATCGCGGGCGCGGTCGTGCAATGGCTGCGCGACGGAATGGGCATCATCAAGACGGCCGCCGAAATCGAAGCGCTGGCCGCGCGCGTGCCGCATACCGACGGCGTCTATCTGGTGCCGGCCTTCGCGGGCCTCGGGGCGCCGCACTGGAATGCCCGCGCGCGCGGCTCGGTGTTCGGCGTCACGCGCGGCACGACGTCCGCCCATCTCGCGCGCGCGGCGCTGGACGCGATCGCGTATCAGTCGCTCGACGTGCTGGCCGCGATGGAAGCCGACTCGGGGATCAGCATCGGCGAGCTGCGCGTCGACGGCGGCGCGAGCGCGAACAACCTGCTGATGCAGTTCCAGGCCGATCTGCTCGGCGTCGACGCGGTGCGTCCTCAGATCACCGAGACGACCGCGCTCGGCGCGGCCTACCTCGCGGGCCTCGCGATCGGCTACTGGAAGAACCTCGACGAAGTGCGCAGCCAGTGGCAGCTCGATCGCCGCTTCTCGCCGTCGATGCCGAAGGAGCAGGTCAAGCAGTGCATGGCCGGCTGGCAGCGCGCGGTGCGCGCGGCCAAGGCGTGGGCCGACGACACGCAGTAAGCGCGGCGCTGGCCGCAACACGTCCAAACGAAATACAACAACACCGGCGGGCCGCGCAATGCGCGAGTCCGCCGCACTCCAAGAGAGACAACATGTCACCTTATATTGCGGAATTCATCGGCACGGCGATCCTCGTGCTGCTCGGCAACGGCGCGGTCGCAAACGTGCTGCTTGCGAAGACCAAGGGCAAAGGCGCGGACCTGATCGTCATCGTGATGGGCTGGGCGATGGCGGTGTTCGTCGCCGTCTACGTGACCGCGTCGTTCAGCGGCGCGCACCTGAATCCGATCGTCACGATCAGTCTCGCGCTGGCGGGCAAGTTCGCGTGGTCGAAGGTCGCCGGCTACGTCATCGCGCAGATGCTCGGCGGGATGGCCGGCGCGCTGCTCGTGTGGCTCGCGTATCGCCAGCACTTCGCGAACGAAGCCGACGCGGACCTGAAGCTCGCGGTGTTCTGCACGGCGCCCGCGATCCGCAGCACCACGCACAACGTGCTGACCGAAGCGATCTGCACGTTCGTGCTGATCCTCGGCGTGCTGTACCTTGCGTCGCCGCAGGTCGGCCTCGGCGCGCTCGACGCGCTGCCCGTCGGCCTGCTGGTGCTCGGCATCGGCATCTCGCTCGGCGGCCCGACCGGCTATGCGATGAGCCCGGCGCGCGACCTGTCGCCGCGCATCATGCACGCGCTGCTGCCGATTCCCGGCAAGCGCGACAGCGACTGGCGCTACGCGTGGGTGCCGGTGATCGGCCCGCTGCTCGGCGGCGCCGCGGCTGCCGGCCTGTATCTGCGCCTGCACGCGATGGCCTGAGCGCCGCTGCGGCGGCTCGCGGTTTCGAAACGGCGCGCGGCGGCAGCAGCCGCCGCACGCCTCATGAACTTCTCACCCGGCGTCACGGCGCGGTGCGCCGGTGACGGCCGCCGCCGCAGCTTGCGGCCCGCATCGGCTGGTGGCGAACCGCGTCGCGCCACAGCGGCTGCGCATTGGCTCCGCCTGCGCGACGACGCGCATCCTGACACGCGGCCGAAGCCACTCGCCGCGACGGCCAATCATCTGCACCGAAGCCGAATCTGTCAGCCGCACGCCGCCGGCACATCCCCCAAGCCCGCTGGCCGCATCGCGAAAACACGTATCATGGCGGCACGTTCGGCGTCGCCGACACCCCGCCTCTTCTTCATCATGCTCGATCACCTTATCTGCGACTGCGACGGCGTGCTCGTCGACAGCGAAGTCATCGCCGACCGCGTCCTGTTCGACACGCTGTCCGCCACGTTCCCGCACCTCGATTTCGAAGACGCTGCAAAGTCGGCCTTCGGCCAGCAGACGTCACGCTTTCTCGCGGGGCTCGAAGCGCGGTTCGGGATCAGGATGCCGGAGAACTTCATCGAAACCGTCGAGCACAACATCGAGACCGGTCTCGCGCAATCGCTCGCGCCGATCACCGGCGTGCGCGACGCGTTGATGCAGGTCGGCCTGCCGGCCGCGGTGGTATCGAACAGCCGGCTCGTGCGCGTGCGCAGCTCGCTCAAGCGCGCGGCGCTCACCGAGATCTTCGGCGATCGCGTGTTCAGCTCCGAGCAGGTCGCGCGGCCGAAGCCCTACCCCGACGTCTATCTGCATGCGGCGCAGACGCTCGGCGTCGAGCCGACGCGTTGCGTCGTCGTCGAGGACAGCGTGTCGGGACTGAACGCGGCGCGCGCGGCCGGCATGAAGACGATCGCGTTCGTCGGCGCGAGCCACATCCCGGACAACTACGCGGACGCGCTGCGCGCGATGGGCATCACGCGCATCATGCGCCGGATGGACGAACTGCCGGCGCTCGTCGCGGCCGGCGTACGCGGCGAATTCGGCGACGTGCAGTCCTGACGGTTGGCCGCCGCGCGATAAATCGACTGGTGCGCGCGGCTGCGCGCACGCGGTGCGCCGGGCGCAACGACGCGCCCGTGCGCCACGCTCAGGCCAGCTCGCAGCAGCGCTCGCGCGCGGCCGCCAGCGCCTCGCGGAATTCCACGAGTTCGGCGATCGTCAGCATCGGCAGCCCGTGCTGCTGCGCGAAGCGCTCGACGTCGTCGCCGCGCGTCATCGTGCCGTCCGGGTTCATCAGCTCGCACAGCACGCCGGCCGGCCTCAGGCCCGCGAGGATCGACAGATCGATCGTCCCTTCGGTGTGACCGCGGCGCGCGAGCACGCCGCCCGGTTGCGCACGCAACGGGAACACATGGCCGGGGCGAACGATGTCGTACGGCTTCGCATCGTCGGCGATCGCCGCGCGGATCGTCGTCACGCGGTCGGCCGCGGACACGCCGGTATGCACGCCTTCGCGCGCCTCGATCGACACGGTGAACGCGGTGCCGTTGCGGCTCTCGTTGGTCTGCACCATCGGCGGCAGCTCGAGCGCGCGGACCTTGTCGTCGGTCAGGCACAGGCACACGATGCCGCTGCACTCGCGGATCAGCAGCGCCATCGTCTCGGGCGTGATGCGCTCGGCGGCGACGATCAGATCGGCCTCGTTCTCACGGTCGTGATCGTCCTGCAACACGACCGCGCGGCCCGCGCGCAACGCGTCGAGCGCGGCGGCGATGCGCGGCGGCACCGGTTCGGATTCGAGCAACGGGAGATCGGCAAAGGCGTCGGCGGGTGCCGACGAAACGGACTTGAAGGACATGTGAAACGCTCCTCGCAATTACGATTTGGGCGAAAAACGTTTCAGGGCATTGCAAACAGACAGAACGACAATCCGCTACGCACGCACGGCGAAGCGGCCCTGACGGACATGACTATCTGCACATCTTCTCTCATCCGGACTATGACCGTCGGCTCTGGCATTCGACCAGATCTGCTGACCCCGCGCAGCTGCGCGGGCGCTCGCGGGCTCGCCGGCTTTCGCCAGCCTACCGCCGGTGGGGAATTTCGCCCCGCCCTGAAGACGCACTGATTGCCGGCCGGGACATCGATCCCGGAACCAGCGGGCAAAGCATACCTCAGCTGCAAACGCCGCGCAGCGAACCGCGGCTATACCCTTACCGGCGACACCGTCTAACGAAGTCGCCGTTACGGCCCGCCGCCCGCCGCGGCAATCGCGGCGTTCGCGCGCAATCAGCCGGCCGCCGAGCCGGCCGCGGCCGCATCGCGCACGTGCCAGCGCGGCGGCGCCTCGGGGCCGACCGTCACGCGGAACGCGCGCGCATCGCTGTCGCCGGGGTTGCGCAGGCTGTACGGCTGGTCGGCGTCGAACACGATCGCGTCGCCGGTCGCGAGCAGCTGGCGACGGTCATGCACGCTGACTTCGAGCGTGCCCTCGCTGACCACCAGATTGATCGTCGTGCCGGGCGCACGCGGCGTGCCAGGCTCCGTATGCAGCGGCGCGATGCGCAGCTCGTGGAACTCGGCCGCGGCCGGTTCGCCTTCCGGATACAGCGCGCGCGCGGAAAAGCGGCCGTTCGAGCTGACGACGCGCACCGCGCGCTCGGCCGCCAGATGCTCGAAGCCGTTCACCGCGTGACGGCGCAGGAACGCGGCGACCGACACCTTCAGGGCCGCGGCGATCTTGCAGAGAACCTTGATCGACGGCACGCTGCGCGCGGATTCGATCTGCGCGAGCATCGCGCGCGACACGCCGGACAACCGCGCGAGCGCATCGAGCGACAGTTGCCGCTCGGCACGCAGGCGCGCGAGATTCACGCCGACGACGTGCTCGAGCGCGTCGAGCGAAGCGGACGTCCGCGCGCCGGCGGCGTCGCCGGACTCGAACGAAGACACGTCGCGCACCAGCGCCAGGGGTGTAGACATAGCATGACCTCCGGGCCGCCGTGCGGCCCTGCAATGGGGTAAGCCGGAATCGGAGTGCGCCATGCACGGCGCGTACTGACACGCTATCACCGGGCCCGGAGCGGGCAAACGAAGTTATCTTCACACCGTTATCAGCAGCGCGGCGCAATGGGTGTTTCACGCGGCGTCTGCGCTCGCACCTTGCCGGGATGGAGCCGGCAAGGGGCCGGAACCCACCGGCACGGCGGCGCGCGCCCGCAACCGGCCACCGGTCCGGCGGGCCGCGAAAAGCTATAATGGAAAGCTTTCCCGACGGCCTTTCCTGTCCAATGCGCGCCATATCATGCAGCGTGCATGCAGCGCGCGGCCGTCCCGATTCACCCTTGACGACGCCCCCAGGTCAACCACTGCGAACGGCGAACCCCATGACCAAGAAAGTTTACGTAAAGACCTTCGGCTGCCAGATGAACGAGTACGACTCGGACAAGATGGTGGACGTGCTGAATGCGGCCGAAGGCCTCGAGAAGACCGACACGCCCGAAGACGCGGACATCATCCTGTTCAACACGTGCTCGGTGCGCGAGAAGGCGCAGGAAAAGGTGTTCTCCGATCTCGGCCGCGTGCGCGAGCTGAAGGAAGCGAAGCCCGGCCTGCTGATCGGCGTCGGCGGCTGCGTCGCGAGCCAGGAAGGTGCATCGATCGTGTCGCGCGCGCCGTACGTCGACCTCGTGTTCGGCCCGCAAACATTGCACCGCCTGCCGCAGATGATCGACGCGCGCCGCGCGAGCGGCCGCGCGCAGGTCGACATCACGTTCCCCGAGATCGAGAAGTTCGACCATCTGCCGCCCGCGCGCGTCGAAGGCCCGAGCGCGTTCGTGTCGATCATGGAAGGCTGCTCGAAGTACTGCAGCTACTGCGTGGTCCCGTACACGCGCGGCGATGAAGTGTCGCGCCCGCTCGACGACGTGCTGACCGAAGTGGCCGGCCTCGCCGATCAGGGCGTGCGCGAAGTGACGCTGCTCGGCCAGAACGTGAACGCGTACCGCGGCGCGCTGAGCGCCGGCTCGGCCGACATCGCCGATTTCGCGACGCTGATCGAATACGTCGCCGACATTCCGGGCATCGAGCGGATCCGCTACACGACGTCGCATCCGAAGGAGTTCACGCAGCGCCTGATCGACACCTACGCGAAGGTGCCGAAGCTCGTGAGCCACCTGCACCTGCCGGTCCAGCACGGCTCCGACCGGATCCTGATGGCGATGAAACGCGGCTACACGGTGC
Source organism: Burkholderia sp. B10 (assembly GCF_004368385.1). Classification (NCBI taxonomy): domain Bacteria; kingdom Pseudomonadati; phylum Pseudomonadota; class Betaproteobacteria; order Burkholderiales; family Burkholderiaceae; genus Burkholderia; species Burkholderia sp. B10. The sequence goes on from NZ_PQMX01000071.1 coordinate 15,329, forward strand.
TCGAATACAAGTCGGTGATCCGCAAGCTGCGTGCGATCCGCCCCGACCTGTCGCTGTCGACCGACATGATCGTCGGCTTCCCCGGCGAGACCGAAGACGACTTCGACAAGATGATGGCGCTCGTCCACGAGATGAGCTACGACACCAGCTTCTCGTTCATCTACAGCCCGCGGCCCGGCACGCCGGCCGCCAACCTGCACGACGACACGCCGCGCGAGGTCAAGCTCAAACGCCTACAACATCTGCAGGCGACCATCGAGGAGAACGTCGCGCGCATCAGCCAGTCGATGGTCGGCAAGGTCGAGCGCATTCTCGTCGAAGGCCCGTCGCGCAAGGATCCGAACGAGCTGTCGGGCCGCACCGAGAACAACCGCGTGGTGAACTTCCCGGCGCCGCTCGCATCGCACCCGCGCCTGATCGGCCAGATGATCGACGTGAAGATCAACCATGCGTACCCGCACTCGCTGCGCGGCGAGCTGCTGCTCGTGAGCGACGACGCGAGCGCGGCCACCCACTGACCGACTGACGTTCCACAGGAGCCCGACGCTACTTTGAAGACCGTCCAAGCACTGGAATTCACCGCACCGCGCGACGACAACGCGCGCCTCGCGAACCTCTGCGGCCCGCTCGACGAGAATCTGCGGCAGATCGAACAGGCGCTCGACGTGACGCTCGCGCGGCGCGGCCACCGGATCACGATCCGCGGCCGCGGCGCGAAGCTCGCGCTCGCGGCGCTCGAGAACTTCTACAACCGCGCGCGCGATCCGCTGTCGGTCGACGACATCCAGCTCGCGCTGGTCGAAGTGCGTCACACCGCCGGCAACGGCCGGCAGCACACGGTCGACGTGCGCTTTCGCGGCGATCCCGACCATCCGTTCGACGAACCGGCGGCGGCGCTCGACGACGCCGCGCCCGACGAGGAGCCCGCGCCGAAGCTGTACACGCGGCGCGCCGACCTGCGCGGCCGCACGCCCGCGCAGCGCGAATACCTGAAGCAGATCCTGCAGCACGACGTGACGTTCGGCATCGGACCGGCCGGCACGGGCAAGACCTACCTCGCGGTTGCATGCGCGGTCGACGCGCTCGAGCGCGACCAGGTCAAGCGGATCGTGCTGACGCGCCCGGCCGTCGAGGCCGGCGAGCGGCTCGGCTTCCTGCCGGGCGACCTCGCGCAGAAGGTCGACCCGTATCTGCGGCCGCTGTACGACGCGCTGTACGACCTGCTCGGCTTCGACAAGACCGCGAAGATGTTCGAGCGCCAGATGATCGAGATCGCGCCGCTCGCGTACATGCGCGGACGCACGCTGAACCACGCGTTCATCATCCTCGACGAGGCACAGAACACGACGCCCGAGCAGATGAAGATGTTCCTCACGCGGATCGGCTTCGGCTCGAAGGCCGTCGTCACCGGCGACACGAGCCAGGTCGACCTGCCGCGCGGACACAAGAGCGGGCTCGTCGAGGCGCAGCAGGTGCTCGGCGACGTGCGCGGGATCGCGCTCACGCGCTTCACGAGCGCGGACGTCGTGCGCCATCCGCTCGTCGCGCGCATCGTCGAGGCGTACGACGACTTCCACGCGCAACACAAGGACGCATGAGGACGCCTGACGACGCGTGACGCTGCTGCGGCGCCCGCGCGTCGCAGCGGCCACCGGCCCGGCCCGCCCGACGGCGCGCCGGGCATTTTTTCACCCGCGTCCGGACGCGGCGCATTCGGGTGCGATCGGCCGTTTGGTGTATCCTCAACGCGTTCCAATCGCCGCCCCAGTCATGAAATCATCCCGCTCTCGCAAGTCCGGGCGCGCGCAGTCTGCCGCGCCAGAATCCCCCCGTGTTTCCCTGTTCGATGCGAAGGGCAAGGCCCGGAGCGTCAACGCGCAAGGGCTGCGAATCGACTTCCCGGACGGCCGCAGCCTGATGTTCGACCTGTCGGGCAGCTCGGGCGATGCGGCCGTCGCGATCGTCGCTCAGCACAACGATCCGACCATGCGCGCGAAGCTCGCGCTGCAGCCCGAGCACTACGACAGCGTGACGCTGCACGTCGGCGCCGAACTCGCGCCGCGCGACGAAGAAATGGATGAAGGCGGCCGCGAACTGGAGTTCGAACTGTCCGTGCAATACGGCGACGAAATCACCGCCGAGCTGCGCAAGACGCTGCCGAAGCGCAAGCTGATCACCGAATGGATCGAGCCGGCGCTGTTCGCGAGCGCGCAGCTCACCGTGCGCTTCGTCGGCGAGGAAGAAGGCCGCACGCTGAACGCCGGCTATCGCCACAAGGACTATCCGACCAACGTGTTGACGTTCGCCTACGATCCGGCGCCGGACGGCACCGTGATCGGCGATCTGGTGCTGTGCTGCCCGGTCGTCGAAAAGGAAGCGCGCGAGCAGAACAAGCCGCTCGCGGCCCACTACGCGCACCTGCTGGTCCACGGCGCGCTGCACGCGCAAGGCTACGACCACGAGACGAGCGACGCTGATGCCGCCGAAATGGAAGCGCTCGAAATCGACATCCTCGCGAAGCTGGGCTTCCCGAACCCGTACCAGTAAACGCCGTCCGCACCATGCACCACGCCGCGCTGCTGCCGCCCGCCTACCCGCCGTCGATCGGCGAGGGCCGGCTGCTGACGGAAGAGGAACTCGCCGCGTCGCTCGCGCACACGATGCGCGATTGGGACGGCCGGCAAGACCTGTGGCTGTTCGGCTATGGGTCGCTGATCTGGAACCCCGGGCTGCCGACGGTCGCCGCCGTGCGGGGCAAGGTACACGGCTATCACCGCGGCCTCTATTTGTGGTCGCGCGTGAACCGCGGCACGCCCGAGCATCCGGGCCTCGTGCTCGCGCTCGATCGCGGCGGCTCCTGCGCGGGCATCGCATTCCGGATCGCGGGCCCGACCGCCCAGCCGCATCTCGAGACGCTGTGGAAACGCGAAATGCCGATGGGCTCGTACCGGCCCGCTTGGCTGCCGTGCTCGCTCGAGACCGGCGAACGCGTGCAGGCGCTCGCGTTCGTGATGCGCCGCGACGCGCCCACCTACACGGGCAAGCTGCCCGACCCCGTCGTGAAGGCGGTGTTCGACAGCGCGGCGGGCCGCTACGGCACGACGCTCGATTACGTGAGCCGCACCGTCGACGCGCTGCGCGCGAGCGGCATCCCCGATCGCGCGCTGGAAGCGCTGCTCTCGCGATGCCGGTGACGCGCCGCACGCCGGTCCGCGCCGGGCGAGCGCGCCGCCGCGCCCCTGCATTCGAACCAGGATGGCCACGATGAAACCGTCAACCAGATCGCGCTGCATCGTCGCCGCGCTGCTGATCGCCGCGAGCGTCGCGGTGTCGGGCTGCGGAATGTTCGGCTGCGGCGGCGCCGCGACCAACGGCGCGGCCGCGGGCGGCTGCTCGGCCGGCATGCGCTTCTGACGCGGCGCCGGCGGGGCCGGCGCGACGAAATGCCGCCGCGCGGGCCTCGGGCCTCGGGCCTCGGGCCTCGGGCCTCGGGCCTCGGGCCTCGGGCCTCGGGCCTCGGGCCGCCGGCCGCACCCGCTCCCGCCCGGGTATTTTTGCCTTCGCTGCGCTGCCGGCCCTTTCTGAGATAGGATGGACCCGAAGCAGGGCCGCCGTGCCGCGCGCGGTCGAGTCCCGGCCGACGCGCGGGCCGCCCGGCCTGGCCGGACGGCCGGTGACACGGCCGCGCCATGCCCTTGGTGTATCCTTCCCTACTCCGTGACCGCGCGCCCCGGCATGATCCGGGCGCACCACCATGAACGATTCGTATCCCAGTCGTAAGCCAATCGACAAACCGCAAGAAAAGCGCTCGCTGCTCGAGCGCCTGACCGACTTCATCTCGCCCGAGCCGGAATCCCGGACGGAACTGCTGGAAATCCTCCAGGATGCGCACGAACGCAACCTGATCGACGCCGATTCGCTGTCGATGATCGAGGGGGTGTTCCAGGTGTCCGACCTGTGTGCGCGCGACATCATGGTGCCGCGTGCGCAGATGGACGCGATCAACATCACCGACAAGCCCGAAGATTTCATCCCGTTCGTCCTCGAGAAGGCGCACTCGCGCTATCCGGTGTTCGAGGAGAACCGCGACAACGTGATCGGCGTGCTGCTCGCGAAGGATCTGCTGCGCTTTTACGCCGAGGAAGAATTCGACGTGCGCGGCATGCTGCGCCCGGCGGTGTTCATCCCCGAATCGAAGCGCCTGAACGTGCTGCTGCACGACTTCCGCGTGAACCGCAACCATCTGGCGATCGTCGTCGACGAATACGGCGGCGTCGCGGGCCTGATCACGATCGAGGACGTGCTCGAGCAGATCGTCGGCGACATCGAGGACGAATACGACTTCGACGAAGAGGCCGGCAACATCATCTCGGCGCCCGACGGCCGCTACCGCGTGCGCGCGCTCACCGAGATCGAGCAGTTCAACGAGACCTTCGGCACCGACTTCCCGGACGACGAGGTCGACACGATCGGCGGGCTGATCACCCATCATTTCGGCCGCGTGCCGCATCGCGGCGAAAAGCTGCAGCTCGGCAACCTCGTGTTCGAGATCCAGCGCGGCGATGCGCGGCAGGTCCACGTGCTGCTGGTGCGCCGCAACCCGCTCGCGAGCCGGCGCGCCGAAACCTCGCACGACGACTGACCGTCCGCGCCGGCCGCGCCTTCCTCAACCGCTCGCCCTCTTTCGCTTCACATGGACGATCCGATCCCGTCCCGCCCGGCTGGCGGCCTCCTCGCGCCTGCCCCCGGGCGCGCGCTGCCGCGCTGGCACTATCCGGCCGCGCTGCTCGCCGGCGCGGCCAATACGCTCAGCTTCGCGCCGACGCCGCACGGCGGCTGGCTGCAGCTCGCCGTATTCGTCTGGTTCTTCGCGCAGCTCACGCGCACGTCGAGCTGGCGCGGCGCCGCGCTCACCGGCGGCGCATTCGGGTTCGGCAACTTCATCAGCGGCATCTGGTGGCTGTACATCAGCATGCACGTGTACGGCGAGATGGCCGCGCCGCTCGCGGGCGGCGCGCTGGTGCTGTTCGCGCTGTACCTGTCGCTGTACCCGGCGTTTTCGGCCGCGTTGTGGTCGTTTTGCGCGGGCCACGCATGGCATCGCCGCGCGCCCGACCCGCGGCCGTTCGCGCCGACGTGGCACGGCGCGTTCGCGTTCGCGAGCGCATGGGCGCTCGGCGAATGGCTGCGCGGCACCGTGTTCACCGGCTTTCCGTGGCTCGCGAGCGGTTACGCGCAGGTCGACGGGCCGCTCGCCGGGTTCGCGCCGGTCGTCGGCGTGTACGGGATCGCATGGGTGCTCGCGCTGTTCGCCGCGCTGGCCGTGCAGGCGCTCGTCGCCGCGCGCCGGCCGCGCACCGCCGAGCTTGGTGCTCCCGGCGCTGCACGCGCGCCCGCGATCCGGGCGGCCGCGCCGGCCGTGCTGGCGGTCGCGCTGGCGGCGCTCGGCATCGGGCTGTCGCAGGCGAGCTGGACCGTGCCCGCGAACGCGCCGCTCACGGTGCGGCTGCTGCAGGGCAACGTGAAGCAGGACATCAAGTTCGAGCAGGAAGGCATCGACGCGGCGATCAAGATGTACACGCAGATGATCGTCGAGAAGCCGGCCGACCTGATCGTCACGCCGGAAACCGCGATCGCGGTGATGATCCAGGAGCTGCCCGAGCCGTTCGCCGTCGCGATCCGCAAGTTCAGCGACACGACGGGCTCGGCCGTGCTGTTCGGCGCGGTCGGCGCATCGGTGACGCCGGACGGCCATTACGTCGACTACACGAACAGCCTGTATGGCGTGACGCCGCATTCGCGAGACATTTACCACTACGACAAGCACCATCTGGTCCCGTTCGGCGAGTTCATTCCGTGGGGCTTCCGCTGGTTCGTCGACCTGATGAAGATGCCGCTCGGCGACTTCGCGCGCGGCGCACCGGTGCAGAAGCCGTTCCTCGTGCACAACCAGCCGGTGATGGCCGATATCTGCTACGAGGACTTGTTCGGCGAGGAGATCGCCGCGACGATCCGCGACAACCCGCAGCCGCCCGGCGTGCTCGTCAACGTGACGAATCTCGCGTGGTTCGGCGACACCATCGCGCTCGACCAGCATCTGCAGATCGCCCGCATGCGCGCGCTCGAAACCGGCCGGCCGATGCTGCGCTCGACCAATACCGGGATGACGGCCGCGATCGACGCACGTGGCCGCGTGCTCGGCCAGCTCAAGCCATACACGATCGGCTCGCTCGACGTGCGGATCGAAGGCACCAGCGGCTTCACGCCGTACGTGACGAGCGGCAACGCCGTCGTGCTCGCCGTGTCGCTGATGCTGCTGGCGTTCGGCTTCACGTTCGGGCCGGGGCTGCGCCGCCGCGGGCGGGCGATGCGCGACGAGGGCGGCGACGTGTGAGCGGGGGTTGGTCGCTCGGACCGGCCGGCCCGTCTGATCCCTCAGGCGAGTCGTTCAGGCTGATCGCTCAGGCCAACCGCCAATGCGAGCCGCTACCCAACGACTGCCAGCCGCTCAACCCCGCCCAGCCGCGAGCCCACGCAAATCGCGCGCGAGCGCGTCCATCACCGGCGCCCACGCACCGAACGTCGGCTGCCGGTAGAGCGTCGCGCTCGGATACCACGGGCTGTCGGTGCGATCGAGCAGCCACGGCCAATGCGGATTCACGTCGAGCGCGACCCAGGTGCGCGCGCCGAGCGCGCCCGACAGATGCGCAACCGACGTGCACACCGTGATCACCAGATCGAGCGCGCCGATGAACGCCGCCGTGTCGTCGAAACTCTTCAGCTCGGCGGTAAAGTCCTCGATCGCGAAACCGGCCGCGCGCGCCGCGGCGACATCGGCATCCGCGCCCGGCTGCAGCGAATAAAACGCGACGCCGTCGATGCCGCCGAACGCATCGGCATAGCGCGCGAGCCCGACGCGCCGGAACGGGTTGCGCTGGTGCCCCGCACTGCCCGTCCACACGAGCCCGACCTTCAGCCGCCGCTCGCCCGCGAGCCGCGCGCGCCACGCGTCGCGCGCATGTGGCTCCGCATGCAGGTACGGCACCGACGCGCCGAGCGTCGAAGTCTCCATCCCGAGCATCAACGGCAGGCCGATCAGCGGCACCTCGTAATCGAACGGCGGCAGCGTGTCGACACCGCCGCCGGCGCTGAACGCGTCCACGTGCGCGCCGAGGCTGCGCTGCATCAGCGTGCCCAGCTGCGGAAACGTGTTCCACACGAGCCGGCCGCCTTCGCGGTGCGCGCGCTCGGCGAGCGGCGCGACGAAGCGCGCGAACTGCAGCACGTCGCCGAGCCCCTGCTCGCCCCAGACGAGCAAGGTCTTGCCGGCGAGCGGCTCGCCCTGCCAGCGCGGGCCCGGCAGCGCCGGGCGGCGGCCGCGCAGCTCGCCGGCGCCGTCCCAGCGCGCCTCGTGGCCGCGCCAGCCGGCCGCGTAATTGCCGCGCACGAGCTGGATGATCGCGAGGTTGAAACGGAACGATGCGTCGTCGGGCGCGAGTTCGCACGCACGCGTCGCGTAGCGCTCGGCGTCGTCCCAGCGCTGCGCCTCCTTCATCGCCATCGCGATGTTGTTCAGCGCGAGCGCGTTGTCGGGCGCGATCTCCGCGAGCCGCGCCGCGGATGCGAGCGCGCCGTCGAGGTCGAGCGCCGCGAGCCGCGCGACGACCAGGTTGATCCACGCCTGCACGTCGTACGGATCGGCCTCGACGGCCGCGTCGAGCAGCGCGATTTCCTCGTTGCGATCGCCGCCCGACAGCCGCAGCGCGATCGCGAGGTTGTTGCGCAGCGACGGCCAGCGCGGATCGAGCGCATAGGCCGCGCGGTACGGCGCGACCGCGTCCGCGTGACGGCCGGCCATCTGCAGCGCGTAGCCGTGGTTGAACAGCGCCGCGACACCGGGATGCACGCGCGCCGCGCATTCGGCCAGCGCGAGCGCGTCGGCGATGCGCTGCCGCGCGACGAGCGTCGTGGTCAGCTGCGCGAGCGCCGCGCTATCGGCTGCGTGCAGCTGGCCGGCCGCGGCCAGCCACAGTGCGTGCACATCGGCATCGCCGCGCGCACGCGCGTCGGCGGCGTGGCCGAGCAGCGCGAGCAGCGGCGGCAGCAGCGGAATCAGGAGTTCGTTCGAGTCTTGCATGCGATCGGGATAGGCGAGCGGTCCTGCGGCGAGCGCCGCAATACGCGCATCTTAACGCCCGCACGCCGTCGCGTAGCGGCGCGCAACGCCGCGCGGAAGCCGGCGCGGCATGCGCGTCGCGACACCGCACGACCGCGCGCGCCGCGCGTGTCGACACGCCGCGCCCGGCGCGCCGGAACCCCGCCGGCAGCGCATCGGCGGCGTTCCGGCCGCATCCGCTCGCCGATCCGGTAAAATTGCACGTTTCAGCACACTAACAAGCCGCGCCGCCGCGCGAGCCGACCCTCCGGGCGTTGCCCGGAGCGCCGCCCGCAACGGAGCGCCAGCGCCACGAAGGCTCTTCATGCTTACGTTTCAGCAAATCATCCTGACGCTGCAGTCCTACTGGGACAAGCAGGGTTGCGCTCTGCTCCAGCCCATCGACATGGAAGTCGGCGCGGGCACGTCGCACGTCCACACGTTCCTGCGCGCGGTCGGCCCCGAGCCGTGGCGCGCCGCCTACGTGCAGCCGTCGCGCCGCCCGAAGGACGGCCGCTACGGCGAGAACCCGAACCGCCTGCAGCATTACTACCAGTATCAGGTCGTGCTGAAGCCGGCGCCGGAAAACATCCTCGATCTCTACCTCGGCTCGCTGGAAGCGCTCGGCTTCGACCTGCAGCAGAACGACGTCCGCTTCGTCGAGGACGACTGGGAGAACCCGACGCTCGGCGCGTGGGGCCTCGGCTGGGAAGTGTGGCTGAACGGGATGGAAGTCACGCAGTTCACGTATTTCCAGCAGGTCGGCGGCCTCGACTGCAAGCCGGTGCTCGGCGAGATCACCTACGGCCTCGAACGCCTCGCGATGTACCTGCAGAAGGTCGAGAACGTGTACGACCTCGTGTGGACCGAATGGGAGGAGCAAGGCCCGAACGGCCCCGAACTGCGCCGCCTGTCGTACGGCGACGTGTATCACCAGAACGAGGTCGAGCAGTCGACCTACAACTTCGAGCACGCGAACGTCGATCTGCTGTTCACGTTCTTCAACAGCTACGAAGCGGAAGCGAAGAAGATGATCGACGCGCAGCTCGCGCTGCCCGCGTACGAGCTCGTGCTGAAGGCCGGTCACACGTTCAACCTGCTCGACGCGCGCGGCGCGATTTCGGTCACCGAACGTGCGGCGTACATCGGCCGCATCCGCGCGCTGTCGCGTCTCGTCGCGCAGGCTTACTACGACTCGCGCGAGAAGCTCGGCTTCCCGATGCTCGGCAATCCGCCGGGCGTGCCGGGCCTCACCACCGACGCCCAGGACGCCGCGCAGCCGGCATGGGCGCCGCCGCTGAAGGTCGAACGCAAGATCGATCAGGACTGACGAGACGAGACTCATTCAAGACATGACGCATAACCATCCCGCCCCCCTGCTCGTCGAACTGCTGACCGAAGAGCTGCCGCCGAAGGCCCTCGCGCGCCTCGGCGACGCATTCGCCGAAGGTCTCGCGCAACGCCTCGCGGCGCGCGACCTCGTCGAAGGCGAACTCGTGTTCGAACGCTACGCGACGCCGCGCCGCCTCGCGGTGGTCGTGCAGAACGTGCGCGCCGTCGCGCCGGACCGGCAGGTCCGCGAAAAAGTGCTGCCCGTGTCGGTCGCGCTCGACGCCGAAGGCAAGCCGACCGCCCCGCTCGCGAAGAAGCTCGCGGCGCTCGGCCACCCAGACCTGACGATCGCCGAGCTCGAGCGCGCGCATGACGGCAAGGCCGAGGCGTTCTTCGTCAACTACTCGGCGGCCGGCGCGACGCTCGCCGACGGCCTGCAGGCCGCGCTCGACGAAACGCTCGAGAAGCTGCCGATCCCGAAGGTCATGACCTATCAGCGCCCGGACGGCACGGACGTCAAGTTCGTGCGCCCGGTGCATCGCCTGACCGTGCTGCACGACGATCGCGTCGTGCCGGTGGCCGCGTTCGGCGTCGACGCCGGCGACACCACGCTCGGCCATCGCTTCCTGTCCGACGGCCTCGTCGCGATCCAGCATGCGCGCGCGTATGCGGACACGCTGCGCGACAAGGGCCGCGTGATCGCGCATTTCGCCGATCGCCGCGAGACGATCCGCACGCAACTGAACGAGCACGCGAACGGCGACACGGTCGTGATGCCCGACGCGCTGCTCGACGAAGTGACGTCGCTGGTCGAATGGCCGGTCGTCTATCCGTGCCGCTTCGAGGACGAATTCCTGCAGGTGCCGCAGGAATGCCTGATCCTCACGATGCAGACGAACCAGAAGTACTTCGCGCTGACCGATATCGCCGGCAAGCTGCGCTCGCGTTTCCTGATCGTGTCGAACATCGAGACGAAGACGCCCGGTGAGATCATCGAAGGCAACGAGCGCGTCGTGCGCCCGCGCCTGGCCGACGCGAAGTTCTTCTTCGAGCAGGACAAGAAGAAGCCGCTCGCCGAGCGCGTCCCGCTGCTCGCGAACGTCGTCTATCACAACAAGCTCGGCTCGGCGCTCGCGCGCGTCGAGCGCCTCGAGGCGCTGGCCGGCGAGATCGCGCCCGCGATCGGCGCGGACGTCGCGCATGCGAAGCGTGCCGCGCGCCTCGCGAAGGCCGACCTGCTGACCGACATGGTCGGCGAGTTCCCCGAGCTGCAGGGCACGATGGGCACCTACTACGCGCGCCACGACGGCGAGCCCGACGACGTCGCGCTCGCGTGCGCCGAGCACTACCAGCCGCGCTTCTCGGGCGACGCGCTGCCGACCACGCCGGTGTCCACCGCCGTCGCGCTGGCCGACAAGCTCGAGACGATCGTCGGCATCTGGGGCATCGGCCTCGCGCCGACCGGCGAGAAGGACCCGTTCGCGCTGCGCCGCCACGCGCTCGGCGTGCTGCGCCTGCTGCTCGAGAAGCAGCTGCCGCTCGATCTCGTGTCGCTGCTGCGCACCGCGCATGCGCGCTTCGAGCAGGTGCCGGGCGTCGCCGAAGCGACGGACGCGATCTTCGCGTTCTTCATGGACCGCCTGCGCGGCCTGCTGCGCGAACGCGGCTACACGGCCGGCGAAGTCGACGCGGTGCTGAGCCTGAATCCGACGCGCGTCGACGATCTCGTCGCGCGCCTCGACGCGGTGCGCGAATTCACGCGCCTCGCGGAAGCCGAAGCGCTCGCGGCCGCCAACAAGCGGATCTCGAACATCCTGAAGAAGTCGGAAGGCGGCGTGAACGGCGCGGTCCAGCCGGCGCTGCTCGTCGAGGCCGCGGAGAAGGCGCTGCACGAGCAACTCGCCGCGGTCACGCCGCACGTGCAGTCGCAGCTCGACGCGCGGGCGTACACGGGCGCGCTGTCGGCGCTCGCCGCGCTGCGCGCGCCCGTCGACACGTTCTTCAACGACGTGATGGTCAACGCGGAAGATCCGGCGCTGCGCGCGAACCGTCTCGCGCTGCTGTTCGCGCTGCATCAGCAGATGAACTGCGTCGCCGACATCTCGAAGCTCGCCGCTTAAGGCCCGACGATGCCGACCAGCCCCAACCGCAAGCTCGTCGTCCTCGACCGGGACGGCGTGATCAACGTCGATTCGGATGCGTTCATCAAGACGCCCGACGAGTGGGTCGCGCTGCCCGGCAGCCTCGAGGCGATCGCGCGGCTCAATCACGCGGGCTACCGCGTGGTGGTCGCGACCAACCAGTCCGGCATCGGCCGCGGGCTGTTCGACATGGCCACGCTCAACGCGATGCATCTGAAGATGCATCGCGCGGCGGCCGCGGTCGGCGCGCGCATCGACGCGGTGTTCTTCTGCCCGCATACGGCCGAGGACCAGTGCGACTGCCGCAAGCCGAAGCCCGGCATGATGCAGATGATCGCCGAGCGCTTCGAGATCGATCCGGGTCACACGCCGGCAGTCGGCGATTCGCTGCGCGATCTGCAGGCCGGCGTGGCGTCCGGCTTCCGGCCGCACCTGGTGCTGACCGGCAAGGGCAAGAAGACGCTCGCCGCCGGCAACCTGCCGGCCGGCACGAAGGTCCACGACGATCTGCGCGCGTTCGCGCTCGACTTCCTTTCACACGAACACGAGTGATGCGGCGGCCGCGCGCATCCTCCCTACTGTCAGACCCACGCCGATGCGCTTCGTCCGCTCCCTGCTGCTGCTGATCTACTTCATCCTGTACACGGTGCCGTACGCCACCGCGTGCTTCATCGCCTTTCCGTTCATGCGCCCCGACGCCCGCTACTGGATGGCGGCCGGCTGGTGCAAGTCGACGCTGTGGGTCGTGCGCTGGCTGAACGGCATCCGCTACCGGATCGAAGGGATGGAGAACCTGCCCGACGGGCCGGCCGTGCTGCTGTCGAAGCACCAGTCCGCGTGGGAAACGCTCGCGTTTCCGGCGCTGATGCCGAAGCCGCTCTGCTACGTGTTCAAGCGCGAGCTGCTGTACGTGCCGTTCTTCGGCTGGGCGCTCGGGCTGCTGCACATGGTCAACATCAACCGCAAGGAAGGCAAGAACGCGTTCGTGTCGGTGATCCGCCAGGGCAAGAAGCGCCTGTCCGAAGGCGCGTGGATGATCATGTTTCCGGAAGGCACGCGCACGCCGGTCGGCAAGCAGGGCAAGTACAAGACGGGCGGCGCGCGCTTCGCGATCGAGACCGGCACGCCGGTCGTGCCGATCGCGCACAACGCGGGTCGCGTGTGGCCGCGCAACTCGTTCACGAAATTTCCGGGCGTCGTCACGGTGTCGATCGGCAAGCCGATTCCGGTCGAAGGCAAGACGCCCGACGTATTGAACTCGCAGGTCGAAGCCTGGATCGAAGCGGAAATGCGCCGCATCGATCCCGATGCCTATCGGCAGGCGGGCAATGCCGGCACGCGCGATGCCGCGCGCGTCTGACTCCCGCGGACTGCAGCCGTTGCGTACGACGAAACGAAGCGAACTGATGAAGAAGCGTCCGCGGCCACGGCCTGCCGTCGTGGCCCTCGATCATCGCCAGATGGACCTGCCGCTGTTCGACGGGCCGACAGCCGCGTCGCCCGCGCCGGCTACACCTGCCACGCCCGCTCCCGCCGCCGCACCGCCGGCCACGCCCGCGGCCGGCGCGCCTGCCGCGCCGCTCGATCCGGGGCCTGCGCGCGATCGCTCGCGCGTGCGCACGTTCGCGATCGACAGCCGCGTGCTCGAATATCGGCTCAAGCGCTCGGCGCGCCGCACGATCGGCTTCACGATCGACGGCAGCGGCCTGTCGATCACCGCGCCGCGCTGGGTCACGCTCACCGACATCGAAGCGGCGATCGCCGAAAAGCAGCGCTGGATCTTCGCGAAGCTCGCCGAGTGGAAGACCCGCACCGAACAGCGGGCGCTGCCGCAGATCGACTGGCGCGACGGCGCGCAACTCCCGTATCTCGGCAAGACGGTGACGATCGCGCTCGGCGCGAGCGCCGTCGCCTTCGATACCGACACGCTGCGGCTGTCGCTGCCGCTGCCCGCTCAGGCCGACATGCAGCAGATCAAGGATCGCGTGCAGGGCTGGCTGCAAGGCGAAGCGAAGCGGATCTTCGGCGAGCGCCTCGCCGTCTATGCGCAAAGGCTCGGCGTCACGTATTCGACCTACGCGCTGTCGTCGGCTGCGACGCGCTGGGGCAGCTGCTCGAGCGACGGCAGGATCCGGCTGAACTGGCGGCTGATCCACTTCCCGATGTCGATCATCGACTACGTCGTCGCGCACGAGCTGTCGCATCTGCGCGAAATGAACCACAGCCCGGCGTTCTGGCAGACCGTCGAATCGATCTTCCCCGAATTCCGCGAAGCACGGCACACGCTCAAGCATCATCCGCCCGAGCTGCTGCCGTCGCTGTAACGCCGAGCTTCGCACCGCGAAGCGAAACGGGCGATGCGCATCCTGCGGCATCGCCCGTTTTTCATTGCGCGGCGCGCCGTGTGCGCCGCGACGCGCACCGCGCTCAGTGCGCCTTCTTCTGGATGAACTCGATCTTGTAGCCGTCCGGATCCTCGACGAACGCGATCACGGTCGTGCCGTGCTTCATCGGGCCCGCTTCGCGCGTGACCTTGCCGCCCTGCGCCTTGATCTTCTCGCAAGCCGCGTACGCATCGTCGACTTCCACCGCAAGATGGCCGAAGCCGTTGCCGAGATCGTAGGACGGCGTATCCCAGTTGTGGGTCAACTCGAGCACGGTGCCCGTGCTTTCCGCTTCGTAGCCGACGAACGCGAGCGTGAACCGGCCTTCCGGATAATCGTCGCGACGCAGCAGCTTCATGCCGAGCAATTCGGTGTAGAACTTGATCGAGCGGTCGAGATCGCCGACTCGCAGCATCGTATGCAGCAAACGCATCTGTGTACTCCTGTGGGGACTTTCCGGAACCGGAAATTCTACCGGAGACGGGTGAAGCCCGCCTGGGTTGGAGG